>NZ_JBSGXP010000146.1:0-21570 GCF_053610105.1 Kitasatospora sp. NPDC054939
GGGGTGCGGTCGGGGGCCGGGGCCGTTCGGGATCAGAGCTGCCGGAGCCGGGCGGGATCGGTGAGCGCGAGGTGGATCATCGGCAGGTAGCGGCTGTCGACCTGCAGGAAGACGGGCCCCTCGGCGCCGGGCTCCAGGTAGGAGGTGGCGGCCCAGTCCTGGTCGTGCCAGGTGTCGGGCTCGGGCTCGTGGAAGTCGCCGCCGACGGCGAGCTCGACGGTCTCCAGCTCGCGCGAGGTGAAGGCCACGGCGGTGGCGCCGGGGGTGATCCGCAGGTGGCCGCCGGTGTACCCCTCGGCGGGCCAGCCGGGGCGGTCGGTCCGGGCGGAGCAGGGCACCTTGACCTTGCGTCCGGCGGCGAGCCGGCGGCGGGTGCGGGCGACGTGCCACTTGCGGAAGACGCCGTCCGCCAGCAGGGCCATCAGCTCGCCTGCGAATTCTCCCACGGTGTCGTCCCCCTCGATCGTTCTGCGGTGGCCCCATTCTGTGCGGGCGGGGGCGGTCGGCGGCAGCGCCGAAAGATGGAGAACCGGGGCGACGAAAGTCGACGGACCCGCGCCAGGGGGGGAGAGGCGCGGGTCCGTCATCGGCCGTCCGGGCCCTGGGGGGGAGAGGGCACGGGGGACGGCCGGTCTGTGGAGTTGTCGCTCGCCGGAGGCGGGAGGTCAGATACCCATCGGGTGCCAGACCGTCTTGGTCTCCAGGAACGAGAGTAGCCGCTCGGTGCCGGGAGCCGTGGTCCAGTCCCGGGCGAACGGGTCCGGCTCCGGACGGACGACCCGCTTCAGGGTATCCGCGGCGAGGGCTTCCAGCGAGGCCGCCGCGCCGGGTCCGTCGGCGGCGACGGCTCCGGTGAGGTCCAGCGCGTTGACGTCCTGGTGCGAGGCCAGGGTCGGGGCGATGTCCGCGGTGCGGCCGGAGAGGATGTTGACGACCCCGCCGGGGACGTCGGAGGTGGCCAGCACCTCGCCGAGCGACAGGGCCGGCAGCGGGGCGTCGGCGGCGGCCGCCACGACCACGGTGTTGCCGGTGGCGATCGCCGGGGCGATCACCGAGACCAGGCCGAGCAGCGAGTGCCCGTAGCCGGCCTGCGGCGCGACGATCCCGACCACGCCGGTGGGCTCCGGGGTGGAGAGGTTGAAGTACGGGCCGGCGACGGGGTTGGCGCCGCCCGCGATCTGGGCGACCTTGTCGGTCCAGCCGGCGTACCAGACCCAGCGGTCGATCGCGGCGTCGACCAGGGCGGCGGCCTTCTTCGGGCCGATGCCCTCGGAGAGCGCGACCTCGGCGGCGAACTGCTCGCGGCGGCCCTGCAGCATTTCGGCGACCCGGTAGAGCACCTGGCCGCGGTTGTACGCGGTGGTGCCGGACCAGCCCTTGACGGCCGCGCGGGCGGCCAGCACGGCGTCGCGGGCGTCCTTGCGGGTGCCGAGCGGGGCGTTGGCGAGCCACTGGCCCTTCGAGTCCGTCACCTCGTACACCCGCCCGCTCTCGGAGCGCGGGAACTTCCCGCCGACGTACAGCTTGTAGGTCTTGAGGACGTCAAGACGCGCGATGGTGGTCTCAGACATCTCGGGCCTCGACATTCAGGTAGGGCTCCAGACCGTGGCGGCCACCCTCGCGGCCGTAGCCCGACTCCTTGTAGCCGCCGAACGGCGAGGTCGGGTCGAACTTGTTGAAGGTGTTGGCCCAGACCACGCCGGCCTTGAGCCGGTTCGCGGTCCACAGGATGCGCGAGCCCTTCTCCGTCCAGATGCCGGCGGAGAGGCCGTACGGGGTGTTGTTGGCCTTCTCGACCGCCTCGGCGGGGGTGCGGAAGGTCAGCACCGACAGGACCGGGCCGAAGATCTCCTCCTGGGCGATCCGGTGGGCCTGGCTGACGCCGGTGAAGACGGTCGGCTTGAACCAGAAACCGGTGCCGGGCAGCTCGCACTCGGGCGACCAGCGCTCGGCGCCCTCGGCCTCGCCTGCGTCGGTCAGCGCGGTGATCCGGGCCAGCTGCTCGGCCGAGTTGATCGCGCCGATGTCGGTGTTCTTGTCCAGCGGGTCGCCGACCCGCAGGGTGGCCATCCGGCGCTTGAGGGCGTCCAGCAGCTCGTCCTGGATCGACTCCTGGACCAGCAGGCGGGAGCCGGCGCAGCAGACGTGGCCCTGGTTGAAGAAGATGCCGTTGACGATGCCCTCGACGGCCTGGTCGATCGGCGCGTCGTCGAAGACGATGTTGGCGGCCTTGCCGCCGAGCTCCAGCGACAGCTTCTTGCGGGTGCCGGCCAGCTGCTTGGCGATGGCCCGGCCGACCGGGGTGGAGCCGGTGAAGGCGACTTTGTTGACGTCCGGGTGCGCGGTGAGCGCGGCGCCGGTGCGGCCGTCGCCGGTGACGATGTTGACGACGCCCTTGGGCAGGCCGGCCTGGCGGCAGATCTCGGCGAAGCGCAGGGCGGTCAGCGGGGTGGTCTCGGCGGGCTTGAGCACCACGGTGTTGCCGGTGGCCAGGGCCGGGGCGATCTTCCACGCCAGCATCAGCAGCGGGAAGTTCCACGGGATGACCTGGCCGGCCACGCCGAGCGGCTTCGGGTTCGGGCCGTAGCCGGCGTAGTCCAGCTTGTCGGCCCAGCCCGCGTAGTAGAAGAAGTGCGCGGCGACCAGCGGCAGGTCGACGTCGCGGGTCTCGCGGATCGGCTTGCCGTTGTCGATCGACTCCAGCACGGCCAGCTCGCGGCTGCGCTCCTGGACGATCCGGGCGATCCGGAACAGGTACTTGGCGCGCTCGCTGCCGGGCAGGGCCGACCAGTCGGTGAAGGCCCGGCGGGCGGCGGCGACGGCGCGGTCGACGTCCTCGTCGGTGCCCCGGGCGAACTCGGCGAGCACCTGCTCGGTGGCCGGGTTGACCGTCTTCAGCGCCTCGCTGCCGGAGGAGTCGACGAACTCGCCGCCGATGAAGTGTCCGTACGAGGTGGCGATGTCGCCGGCCGCGGCGGGGGACTCGGGGGCCGGGGCGTACTCGAAGAGGCCGCCGTTCTTCTTCACGGGTTCTTCGATCTTCTTGTTCTTGGCCATGATTCTCAGTCCACCGTCACGTAGTCGGGACCGGAGTACCGGCCGGTGGTCAGCTTCTGGCGCTGCATGAGCAGGTCGTTCAGCAGGCTGGAGGCGCCGAAGCGGAACCAGTGCGGGGTGAGCCAGTCGTCACCCAGCGTCTCGTTCACCATGACCAGGTACTTCATGGCGTCCTTGGTGGTCTTGATGCCGCCGGCGGGCTTCACACCGACCTGGATCCCAGTCTGCTCCCGGAAGTCGCGGACGGCCTCCAGCATCAGCAGGGTGACCGGCGGGGTCGCGTTGACGGCGACCTTGCCGGTGGAGGTCTTGATGAAGTCGGCGCCGGCCAGCATCGCCAGCCAGGAGACCCGGCGCACGTTGTCGTACGTCTGGAGCTCGCCGGTCTCGAAGATCACCTTGAGGTGGGCGTAGCTGCCGTCCGGGCGCTTGCACGCCTCCTTGACGGCGACGATCTCGTTGAAGACGTCCATGTACCGGCCGGAGAGGAAGGCCCCCCGGTCGATGACCATGTCGATCTCGTCGGCGCCGGCCGCGACCGCGTCGGCGGTGTCGGCGAGCTTGACCGGGAGCGCGGCGCGCCCGGCGGGGAAGGCGGTGGCGACGGAGGCGACCTGGATGTCGGTGCCGGCCAGGGCGGCCTTGGCGGTGGCCACCATGTCCGGGTAGACGCAGATCGCGGCGACCCGGGGGGTGGTCGGGTCGGTGGGGTCGGGGTTCCTGCCCTTGGTGCACAGGGCGCGCACCTTGCCGACCGTGTCCGCGCCCTCCAGCGTGGTCAGGTCGATCATCGAGATGGCCAGGTCGATGCCGTTGGCCTTGGCCGCGGTCTTGATCGAGCGGGTACCGAGAGTGGCGGCACGTGCCTCCAGGCCGACCTGGTCGACACCGGGCAGGCCGTGCAGGAAGCGGCGGAGCGAGGCCTCGGACGCCGCGACGTCCTGAAGACCGTTGCCCGCAGCGCCGAGGGCATTGGCTGCAAGAGTGGACATAGTCACCACACCAGCATATCTACGCGCGTAGCCATCGGCTACGGTCCCGGCCTTTTCGATGCCGGACCGAGATGTGGGCCGTCCCGGCGGCAGGCCGGTCGTGACCCCTGTGGATCGCGGGGGCCATGCGGCAGAATCATTGGCATGACCGATTCCGACGGCACGCCCCACCAGGGCTCCGCCGCCCCTGATGCCGAGCCGGTGTACGCGGACCGCGTGTACCGCTCCGTTCCCGGTGTGATCTCCGGTGTGCTGCTGCTCGCCGTGGCCGGCTGGCTGATCGGTGACGCCGTGCTGAACGGCAGCGGCAAGACCCCCTGGGTGTCGCTCGCCGCGGTGCCGGTGTTCGCCTTCCCCGTCATCGCCTACACCCTGCGGCCCGCCGTGCTCGCCAACGACCGGCGGCTGGTGGTGCGCAACCCGCTGCGCACCGTGGTCGCGCCCTGGGGGTCGGTGGACGCGCTGCGCGCCGGCTACTCGGTGGAGCTGCTGGCCGGCGGCCGGAAGTACCAGGTCTGGGCGGTCCCGGTGTCGCTGCGCCAGCGCAAGCGGGCCAGCCGGATCCGGGCCCGCGGCGGCCGGGAGCAGCAGCACGCCTCCCGGCTGGGGACGACCTTCGGGCGGCCGTCGCTGCCGGTGGTCGACGGCGCGCCGGACCCGAACCGGGCCTGGTCCGACCAGGTGGTCGGGGTGCTGCAGGAGCTGGCCGAGCGCAACGCCCGGCGGCCCGAGGCGAGCGGACCGGTGGTGGTCCGCTGGTGCTGGTGGATCATCGCGCCGACGCTGCTCGGGCTGGCCGCGCTGGTCGCGGTGATCGTGGCCTGACCGCGGTCCGCGGACGCCGAAGGGGCCCCACCGCCGGTGCGGTGGGGCCCCTTCGCCGCGTGCGGGGGATCAGGCGGCGATGCCCGCGGCCTCGGCCAGGTCGCGCTTCACCGCGGCGAGCAGCTCCTCGGCCCGCAGGCGGGTACCGGCCAGGTCGGCGGCGCTGGCGACCGGGAGGACGACCTCCAGGTAGCACTTCAGCTTGGGCTCGGTACCGGACGGGCGGACCACGATCCGGGCCGAGCGGACGGCCTCGCCGGCCAGGTAGTAGCGCAGGCCGTCGGTGGGCGGCAGGTCGGCGGAGCCGGCGGTGAGGTCGTCGGCGCGGGTCACCTGCAGCCCGGCGATCGAGGTCGGCGGGACCTCGCGCAGCCGCCGCATGGCGTCGGCGATCAGCGAGAGGTCCTGCACCCGGACGGACAGCTGGTCGGTGGCGTGCAGGCCGTGCTCCAGCGCCAGGTCGTCCAGCAGGTCGCCCAAGGTGCGGCCGGAGCGCTTGAGCGTGGCGGCGAGTTCGGCGACCAGCAGGGCGGCGGTGATGCCGTCCTTGTCGCGCACGCCCTGCGGGTCGACGCAGTAGCCGAGCGCCTCCTCGTAGCCGTAGCGCAGGCCGTCGGCGCGGGCGATCCACTTGAAGCCGGTGAGCGTCTCGGCGTAGCCCAGGCCGGCCGCGGCGGCGATCCGGCCGAGCAGGGTGGAGGAGACGATCGTGGTGGCGAAGGTGCCGGCGGCCTTCTTGGCGACCAGGGCCTCGCCGAGCAGCGCGCCGACCTCGTCGCCGCGCAGCATCCGCCAGCCGCCGTTGCCGGCCACCGGGACGGCCACCGCGCAGCGGTCGGCGTCCGGGTCGTTGGCGATGACGATGTCCGGGCCGACCGAGGCGGCGGTGCGGAAGGCGAGGTCCATCGCCCCCGGCTCCTCCGGGTTGGGGAAGGCCACGGTCGGGAAGTCCGGGTCCGGCTCGGCCTGCTCGGCGACCACGGTGGGCGCGGGGAAGCCGGCCCGGCGGAAGGCGGCGACCAGCACGTCCCGGCCGACGCCGTGCATCGGGGTGTAGACGACGTCCAGGTCGCGGGGGCTGTGCGGGTCGACGATGCCGGCCGCGCGGTCCAGGTACGCCTCCAGGACGTCCTCGCCGAGCACCTCCCAGCCGTCCTCGGCGAGCGGGACCTCGGCGAGCGCGCCGATCGCGTCGATCTCGGCGGCGATCCCGGCGTCGGCGGGCGGCACGATCTGCGAGCCGTCGCCCAGGTAGACCTTGTAGCCGTTGTCCTGCGGCGGGTTGTGGCTGGCGGTGACGGTCACGCCGGCCGCGGCGCCGAGGTGGCGGACGGCGAAGGCCAGCACCGGGGTGGGCAGCGGGCGCGGGAGCAGGGCGGCGCGCAGGCCGGCGCCGACCACCACGGCGGCGGTGTCGCGGGCGAAGTCGTACGACTTGTGCCGGGCGTCGTAGCCGATCACCACGAGGTCGCCGAGGTCCTGCTGCTTGACGTACGCGACCAGGCCGGCGGCGGCGCGGATCACCACGGCGCGGTTCATCCGCATCGGGCCCGCCCCGAGCTCGCCGCGCAGGCCGGCGGTGCCGAACTGGAGGCGGTCGGCGAACCGCTCGGCCAGCTGGGACCAGGCGAGCTTGTTGCCGGCCTCGGCGTCGGGGCCCTCGGCGGCGGCCAGCAGCGCGGCGAGCTCCTCGCGGGTCTGCGGGTCGGGGTCCTCGGCCAGCCAGGCCCGGGCCCGGGCGAGGAGGTCGGTGGTGGTGGCCTGCGTCATGGCTTCCGCTCCATCGGGGAGTGCGTCGGTGGTCGGCCGGAGGGCGTCCGGCGGGTGCGGCGCGCACACGCGGACGGGGCCCGCGGGCGGGTGTGATCAGCGGATCACACCCGCCCCCGGACCCCGTCGCTCACGCGCCGGTGGGGCTCAGATCCGCTCCAGGACCTTCGCCAGCAGGGCGCCCATGCGCTCGGCGGAGGCCTTGCCGGCCTCCAGCACCTCGGCGTGGTTCAGCGGCTCGCCGGTCATGCCGGCGGCCAGGTTGGTGACCAGCGAGATGCCCAGGACCTCGGCGCCGGCCTCGCGGGCGGCGATGGCCTCCAGGGTGGTGGACATGCCGACCAGCTCGCCGCCGATCACCCGGGCCATGTTGACCTCGGCCGGGGTCTCGTAGTGCGGGCCGCGGAACTGCACGTAGACGGCCTCGTCCAGGGTGGAGTCCACCTCGCGGCACAGGGCGCGCAGACGCTTGGAGTAGAGGTCCGTCAGGTCGACGAAGTTGGCGCCGACGATCGGGGAGTCCGCGGTCAGGTTGATGTGGTCGCTGATCAGGACCGGCTGGCCGGGCACCCAGCCCTGGCGCAGGCCGCCGCAGCCGTTGGTCAGCACGATGATGCCGCAGCCCGCGGCGGCGGCGGTGCGCACCCCGTGGACGACGGTGGCCACGCCGTGGCCCTCGTAGTAGTGGTTGCGGCCCAGGAAGATCAGGGCGCGCTTGTCGCCGATCTTCACCGAGCGGATCGTGCCCGCGTGGCCGGCGACGGCCGGGGCGGGGAAGCCGGGGAGGTCGGTGACCGGGAACTCCGCCACGGTCTCGCCCAGGGCGTCGGCGGCCGGCACCCAGCCGGAGCCCATCACCAGGGCGACGTCGTGGCGCTCGGCACCGGTCAGCTCGCGCAGGCGCTCGGCGGCGGCCTGGGCGGCGGCGTAGGGGTCGGCGGAGACGACCGACTGAGGAGATGCGTTCACGCGTCCGAGGATAGACGGGAATCGGCTACGCGCGTAGAAATTCCGCCCACGACGTGCCAATCGTTACCCGGATGCCCCAAAAGCACAGGCCGCACACCTGGTCGGCGCGCCGCGTCCGTAGGGATCCACAACCCGGTCAGCAGGGGCGGCGGCGCAGGTCCCCGACGTAGTCGTCCGGCGCGCCCGCGCTCTCCGCGGCGTCCGCGATCAGACCCAGGTAGCGCGCGGCGGGCAGCCCGCCCTCGTAGTCGTTGAGCACGTACGTCCAGACCGGCACCGAGCCGTCCAGGGTCTGTGCGCGCAGCCGGATCTTGCGGTAGATGCCGAGCTGGACGCCCTCCCAGCGGTCCAGGCCCTCCTCGTCCATCGGCGCCACGTCGTAGAGCGAGACGAAGACCTGGTCCTTCCCGTCCTCCACCACCGTCGCCAGCGAGCCCTCCCAGCCCAGCTGTTCGCCGCCGAAGGTGAGCCGCCAGCCCTCCAGCCAGCCGGTGCCGCGCAGCGGGGAGTGCGGGGCCCGGCGGGTCATCTGCCGGGCGTCGAGGTTGGTGGCGTACGCGGCGTAGAGGGGCATGGGGGTCAGCCTAATCCGTCGTCCGGGCGCCGGACGGCCCCTCGGTCCTTCGGACGATCGCACGGCAGGCCGTACCCCGGCGTGGCGGTGGCCCGGGCGTGCGGGACAATGGTGGACGTGACTCGGATCGTGATCATCGGTGGCGGACCCGGCGGCTACGAGGCGGCGCTCGTCGCGGCCCAGCTCGGCGCGGAGGTGACCGTCGTCGACCGCGACGGTCTGGGCGGATCGGCGGTGCTCACGGACTGCGTGCCGTCCAAGACGCTGATCGCGACGGCGGAGGTGATGACCACCTTCGACAGCTCGTACGAGGAACTCGGCATCATCGTCGCCGACGACACCCCGCACATCGACTCCCCGGCCCGGGTGGTCGGCGTCGACCTCGGCAAGGTCAACCGGCGCGTCAAGCGGCTGGCGATCGCGCAGTCCCACGACATCACCCAGTCGGTGACCCGGGCCGGCGTCACCGTGCTGCGCGGCAAGGGCCGGCTCGGCACCGGCGGGCAGGCCGTGGACGGCTCCCGCGAGGTGCTGGTCGAGGCCCCCGACGGCACCGTGCAGGCACTGCGCGCCGACGCCGTGCTGATCGCCACCGGCGCCCACCCGCGCGAGCTGCCCGACGCGCAGCCGGACGGCGAGCGGATCCTCACCTGGACCCAGGTGTACGACCTGGAGGAGCTGCCCCGCGAGCTGATCGTGGTCGGCTCCGGCGTCACCGGCGCCGAGTTCGCCGGCGCCTACCAGGCGATCGGCTCCAAGGTCACCCTGGTCTCCTCGCGCGACCGGGTGCTCCCCGGCGAGGACCCGGACGCCGCCGAGGTGCTGGAGGAGGTCTTCCGCCGCCGCGGCATGAACGTGATGAGCCGCAGCCGCGCCGAGGGCGCCAAGCGTGTGGGCGACCACGTCGAGGTGACGCTCTCCGACGGCACGGTGATCCGGGGCACGCACTGCCTGATGGCCGTCGGGTCGATCCCCAACACCGCCGACATGGGGCTGGAGGAGGCCGGGGTCAAGCTCAACGACTGGGGCCAGATCCAGGTCGACCGGGTCTCCCGCACCACCGCCCCCGGCGTCTACGCGGCCGGCGACTGCACCGGCGTCTTCATGCTCGCCTCGGTCGCCGCCATGCAGGGCCGGATCGCGATGTACCACGCGCTCGGCGACGCGGTGCAGCCGCTCAACCTCAAGACCGTCGCCTCGAACGTCTTCACCGACCCCGAGATCGCCACCGTCGGCTACACCGCCGCCGACGTGAAGTGCGGCAAGATGGACGCCGTCGAGGTCAAGCTCCCGCTGCGCGGCAACCCGCGCGCCAAGATGCAGGGCATCCGGGACGGCTTCGTGAAGCTGTTCTGCCGCCCGGGCACGGGCATCGTGGTCGGCGGCGTGGTGGTCGCGCCGCGCGCCAGCGAGCTGATTCACCCGATCTCGCTCGCCGTGGACGCCAATTTGACGGTCGAACAGGTGGCCAGCGCGTTCACCGTCTACCCGTCGGTCTCCGGATCGACCGCCGAGGCCGCCCGCCAGCTGCACATCCGCAAGCGGGCCGAGGGTGAATCCTGAGCTCCGGGCGCACAGTTGAGGGCGGCTGCCGTACGGCGGCCGCCCTTCGCACGGCAGGCGTCATCACCCGGACGGCGGGCGCAGTCCGGGTTTGCTGACGGCGCGTATTGTACGGTCATGCGCCGCCCCGGGGTGAGCAATTCCGGCTACCAGGTGCAAACGCCTGAAAGCAGACGGTCACGCAGGTTACCGTCGGTTCTGTGTTTGCAGCAGAACGTCGCCAGTTGATCCTCGAAATGGTGCGCGCCAACGGAGCGGTCTCGCTCCGGGAGTTGGCCCGCGTCGTCCAGACCTCCGAAGTGACCGTGCGCCGCGACGTACGGGCCCTGGAGGCAGAAGGGCTCCTCGACCGCCGGCACGGCGGCGCGGTGCTCCCCGGCGGCTTCAGCCGCGAACCCGGCTACCCGCAGAAGACGCACCTCTCCGCCGCGGAGAAGAGCGCCATCGCCGACCTCGCCGCCGGCCTGGTGGAGGAGGGCGACGCGGTCGTCGTCGGGGCGGGCACGACCACCCAGGAGCTGGCCCGCCGGCTCGCCCGGGTGCCCGGCCTCACCGTGGTCACCAACTCGCTGCTGGTCGCCCAGGCCCTGGCGCACGCCAACCGGGTGGAGGTGGTGATGACCGGCGGCACCCTGCGCGGCTCCAACTACGCCCTGGTCGGCAGCGGCGCCGAGCAGTCGCTGCACGGGCTGCGGGTCTCCAAGGCGTTCATCTCCGGCAGCGGGCTGACGGCCGAGCGCGGCCTGTCGACCACGAACATGCTCTCCGCGAGCGTGGACCGGGCGCTGGTGCAGTCGGCCACCGAGGTCATCGTCCTCGCCGACCACACCAAGCTCGGCGCGGACACCATGTTCCAGACCGTGCCGACCGAGGCCATCACCCGCCTGGTCACCGACGAGCACGCCACCGCCGACGACCAGACCGCCCGCGAGCTGGACGCGCTGGCCGACTGCGGGGTGCAGATCGACCTCGCACCGCTGGGGCCGGTCGGGGACACCCCGGTGCACGGCACCGGCAGCGGGCCCGTCCACCAGACCCAGCCCGCGCCGCGCCGCGCCCCCGCGCCCCCGCCCGGCGCCCCGCTGCCCGGCCAGCGCCGCCCGGGCACCCACAGCGGCCCGGCGGGCCCGCTCCCGGGGCGGCTGGCCGAGCTGGGGCTGCCGCGCGGCCGCTAGAGGCGGTCCGGGCACCGGGCACGCACGCGGCAGCCGGGCCGGAACGGCGACCGGTCCGCACACCCGAGGGTGTACGGACCGGCTGTGACGATGCCCGGTCAGCTGCGTGACCCGGCGCGGTCGTCGACCGCGGTCAGTCCTTGATCTCGCAGAGCGCGGCGCCGCTGCTGACGCTCGCGCCGACCTCGGCCTTGAGACCGACGACCGTGCCGGCCTTGTGCGCGTTCAGCGGCTGCTCCATCTTCATCGCCTCCAGGACGACGATCAGCTCGCCCTCGGCGACGACCTGGCCCTCCTCGACGGCGACCTTGACGATGGTGCCCTGCATCGGGGAGGCCAGCGTGTCACCGCTGACCGCGGAGCCCGCCTTCTTGGCACCCACCCGGCGCTTGGCCTTGCCCGCGCCGGCCGCGGCCGCCGCCGGGGCGGCCGAGACGCCGAGCGAGGAGGGCAGCGAGACCTCGATCCGCTTGCCGCCGACCTCGACGACCACGGTCTCGCGGCCCTCGGCCTCGTCGGCCTCGCCGGCCGCACCCGCGAACGCCGGGATGGTGTTGTCGAACTCGGACTCGATCCAGCGGGTGTAGACCGTGAACGGGCCCTCGCCGCCGTGCACCTCCGGCGCGAAGGCCGGGTCGACCACGACGGCCTGGTGGAACGGGATGGCGGTCGCCATGCCCTCCACCTTGAACTCGGACAGCGCGCGGCGGGCCCGCTCCAGGGCCTGCTTGCGGGTGGTGCCGGTGACGATCAGCTTGGCCAGCAGGGAGTCCCAGGCCGGGCCGATCACCGAACCGCTCTCGACACCGGAGTCCAGCCGGACGCCCGGGCCCGACGGCGGGGCGAACAGGGTCACCGTGCCGGGGGCGGGCAGGAAGTTGCGGCCCGGGTCCTCGCCGTTGATGCGGAACTCGAAGGAGTGGCCGCGCACCTCCGGGTCGCCGTAGCCCAGTTCCTCGCCGTCGGCGATCCGGAACATCTCGCGGACCAGGTCCAGGCCGGTGACCTCCTCGGTGACCGGGTGCTCGACCTGCAGACGGGTGTTGACCTCCAGGAAGGAGATCGTGCCGTCCAGCGCGACCAGGAACTCGCAGGTGCCGGCGCCGACGTAGCCCGCCTCCTTGAGGATGGCCTTGGACGCGCGGTACAGCTCGGCGTTCTGCTCGGGCGTGAGGAACGGCGCGGGCGCCTCCTCGACCAGCTTCTGGTGGCGGCGCTGCAGCGAGCAGTCACGGGTCGAGACGACCACCACGTTGCCGTGCTGGTCGGCCAGGCACTGGGTCTCGACGTGCCGCGGGTTGTCCAGGTAGCGCTCGACGAAGCACTCGCCGCGACCGAAGGCGGCGACCGCCTCGCGGACCGCCGACTCGTACAGCTCCGGGATCTCCTCCAGCGTGCGGGCGACCTTGAGGCCGCGGCCGCCGCCGCCGAACGCCGCCTTGATGGCGACCGGCAGGCCGTGCTCCCGGGCGAAGTCGACGACCTCGCCGGCGCCCGAGACCGGGTCCGGCGTGCCGGCGACCAGCGGGGCGCCGGCGCGCTGGGCGACGTGCCGGGCGGTGACCTTGTCGCCGAGGTCCCGGATGGCCTGCGGCGGCGGGCCGATCCAGATCAGCCCGGCGTCCAGCACGGCCTGGGCGAACTCGGCGTTCTCCGACAGGAAGCCGTAGCCCGGGTGGACGGCGTCCGCCCCCGAGTCGGCGGCGGCCTGCAGGACCTTCGCGATATCGAGGTAGCTGGTGGCGGGGGTGTCGCCGCCCAGCGCGTAGGCCTCGTCGGCCGCGCGGACGTGCAGCGCGTCCCGGTCCGGCTCGGCGTAGACGGCGACGCTGGCGATACCGGCGTCCGAGCAGGCCCTGGCGACGCGGACGGCGATTTCTCCGCGGTTGGCGATGAGCACCTTGCGCACTGTGGCTCCCTTCTTGAACCTGGACGAGTTTATGGATGTCTGGGCAGTACCGGCGAGTAGTCCCAGGTTGTGAACTATCCCACACGGAGGGTGATCCGCGGGACGCCCCTGCTACCGGCCCTCCAGGCTTCCGCGCAGGTCGCGACCGGTGCCGTCGGAACGGCCCCGGTGGTTGCGGAGGGTAGCGCAGCGGCGTGGCGCCGCAGGTGGCCTTGGCCACACGTTCAGGCAGCCGCCGCCACGGGCCGCTCGAAGGCGTGCGCGGTGACGTCGGCGGCCAGCTCGACCACGTCCGGACCGTACGCCTTGGGGTTGACCACCTTCAACAGCAGGGCGAAGCTGCCGCGCCGGCGGGCCAGCTCCCGGTGGTGGGCGACCAGGTAGCGGACGGCGGCGTGGTTGGAGACGGCGGTCTGCCCGGCGATCAGGAAGGCGGGCCGGCTGCCGTCCTGCGGGTGCAGCCGGGCCAGCAGCACGTACGCCTGACCGCCGGACGGCGCGGACTCGGGCTCGTACGCGTAGTCCCGGCCGCCCACCGAGGTGGTGAGCTCCAGGACGTCGCCGTTCACGGAGGTCATGGTGACGCCCGGCAGCCAGGACGCCAGGTGGGCCGCCGTCCGCTCGTTGCTGCTCGGCCCGCCGAGGCAGAACTCGGCCTTGTGGCCCAGCCCCTGGCGCACCTCGTCGTGGGCGACCAGCTCGGCCTGCGCGCCGCACTCCTTCACCAGCGCGGACAACTCCATCAGCGCGAACACGTCGTTGCGCGAGACGCTCTTCGAACTCGCCGCACCGGCATGCCGGTTGACGACCAGTAGGCACTCGCTGCCGGCCGGCAGGCCGAAGAAGTCCCGCACCCGCTCCAGCCGGCGTCTGCGCCGGATGGTCTGGGCCAGCCAGCCGAGCCCGGCGCTGATGGCGCTCGCCAGCAGGCCCAGCAGTACGTTGAGCAGACCGTCCGTCATCGCCCACCCCTCCCCGTCGGGGCGTCAGCCTAGTCCCGCGTCGGCGGGGAGGGCGAGGGCCGGGGCGGTCAGGCCCAGAGGTCGGTGATGCGGACGTCCAGCTCGGCGAGGAGGGTGCGCAGCAGCGGCAGGGAGAGCCCGATGACGTTGCCGTGGTCGCCCTCGATACCGTCGACGAAGGGCGCCGAGCGGCCGTCCAGGGTGAACGCGCCGGCCACGTGCAGCGGCTCGCCGGTGGCGATGTAGGCGGCCACCTCGGCGTCGTCCGGGGTGCCGAAGCGGACGGTGGTGGAGGCGGTGGCGGACGACTGCCGGCCGGTCGCGGTGTCGATGACGCAGTGCCCGGTGCGCAGCACCCCGGCGCGCCCGCGCATGGACTGCCAGCGGACCAGCGCCTCGGCGGCGTCGGCGGGCTTGCCGAGGGCCAGGCCGTCCAGCTCCAGGACGGAGTCGCAGCCGATCACCAGCTCCCCGCCGGCCAGGTCGGCGGCGACCGCCTTCGCCTTGGCCTCGGCGAGGACGAGGGCGAGCTCGGCGGGGGTGGCGGCGCTGATCGCCTCCTCGTCGACGCCGCTGACGACCACGCGCGGGTCGAGGCCCGCCTGGCGCAGCAGCCCGAGGCGGGCCGGGGAGGCGGAGGCGAGGACGAGGGTGCGGCGCTCGGTCATGCCCACCAGGGTAGGGGTTCACCGGGTGGGCGGGTGGGCCGGTCCCGCAGGCGCGCGCCGTGCGCGGTCACACCATCAGCAGGACGGCGATCACCAGGGCGAGGACGGCGACCACCGGGCCGGCGCGGTGCAGTTTCTCCTGCATCCGCCGGGCCTCGGGGGAGGGCTCGTCGCGGGGGTCTGACCAGAGCACTGGTCCAGGGTGCTCCGGCGCGCTGGTGCGACGCCTGAGTATCCGTACTCAGGTTTCGGGGCAATCCGGGCGGAGCGGGAGGGCCGGACGGGCACCGGCCCCCCGCTCCGGGACGGTCAGCCGGCCCAGCCGGAGGTCCGCCAGACGTTCGCGCCGGGGCGGGGCGTGCGCCGCATCCGGCGGGCGCGGTCGTTCCACGGGGAGGCCGGGCCGACGCCGGCACGGCGGGCCGCCTCGGCGGCGGCCTGCGCGGCGGCGGCCCGGGCCTGGACCACCGCCAGGACGGTGGCCAGCTCCTCGGGGGTCGGCTGCCCGTGCAGCACATGGATCGGGGCCATGGCTCAATCCTCTCGCGGCGGGCGCTTACAGGGGGATGTTTCCGTGCTTCTTCGGCGGCAGCGTCTCGCGCTTGCCGCGCAGCGCCCGCAGCCCGCGCACGATGTGCCGGCGGGTCTCGCTCGGGGCGATCACCGCGTCCACGTAGCCGCGCTCGGCCGCCAGGTACGGGTTGAGCAGGGTGTCCTCGTACGAGGTGATCAGCTCGGCGCGGCGGGCGTCGGCGTTCCCGGCGGCCGCCGCCTCGGCCAGCTCGCGGCGGTGCAGGATGTTGACCGCGCCCTGCGCGCCCATCACCGCGATCTGCGCGGTCGGCCAGGCCAGGTTGAGGTCGGCGCCCAGGTGCTTGGAGCCCATGACGTCGTAGGCGCCGCCGAAGGCCTTGCGGGTGATCACGGTGATCAGCGGGACGGTCGCCTCGGCGTAGGCGTAGATCAGCTTGGCGCCGCGGCGGATGATGCCGTCCCACTCCTGCTCGGTGCCGGGCAGGAAGCCGGGCACGTCGACGAAGGTCAGCACCGGGATGTTGAAGGAGTCGCAGGTCCGGATGAAGCGGGCGGCCTTCTCGCTGGCGGCGATGTCCAGGCAGCCGGCCAGGTCCATCGGCTGGTTGCCGACGATGCCGACCGGGTGGCCCTCGACCCGGCCGAAGCCGGTGATGATGTTGCCGGCGTAGAGCTGCTGGGTCTCCAGGAACTCGCCGTCGTCGAGGACGTGCTCGATCACGGTGTGCATGTCGTACGGCTGGTTCGCCGAGTCCGGCACCAGGGTGTCGAGTTCGAGGTCCTCGTCGGTGACGGTGAGGTCCGCCTCCTCGGGGTAGGACGGCGGGTCGGAGAGGTTGTTGGAGGGCAGGTACGACAGCAGGCTCTTGACGTACTCGATCGCCTCCTTCTCGTCCGGGGCGAGGTAGTGCGCGTTGCCCGACTTGGTGTTGTGGGTGCGGGCGCCGCCCAGCTCCTCCATGCCGACGTCCTCGCCGGTGACGGTCTTGATGACGTCCGGGCCGGTGATGAACATGTGCGAGGTCTGGTCGGCCATGACCACGAAGTCGGTGATCGCGGGGGAGTACACCGCGCCGCCCGCGCAGGGGCCCATGATCAGCGAGATCTGCGGGATCACCCCGGAGGCGTGCACGTTGCGGCGGAAGATCTCGCCGTACAGGCCGAGCGAGACCACGCCCTCCTGGATGCGGGCGCCGCCGGAGTCGTTGATGCCGATGACCGGGCAGCCGGTCTTCAGCGCGAAGTCCATCACCTTGACGATCTTCTCGCCGAACACCTCGCCGAGCGAGCCGCCGAAGACCGTGAAGTCCTGGGCGAAGACGGCGACCTGGCGGCCGTCCACGGTGCCGTAGCCGGTGACCACGCCGTCGCCGTACGGGCGGTTCTTCTCCTGGCCGAAGTTGGTCGAGCGGTGCCGGGCGAACTCGTCGAACTCCACGAAGGAGTCCTCGTCCAGCAGCTCCACCACGCGCTCGCGGGCCGTCAGCTTGCCCTTGGCGTGCTGCTTCTCGACGGCTTTGGCGGAGCCGGAGTGCACCGCCTCGTCGATCCTGCGGCGCAGGTCGGCGAGCTTGCCCGCGGTGGTGTGGGGGTCGTACGGCGCCTCGGTCATCCGGTGGCTCTCCCTGATCCATGGGCCGCGTCCTGTTTCGGTGGCGCGCGGGTCTGGACGGGACCGGCGCGTGAGGGCAGGGCGGCGCAACGAACTACCGTTGAGTAGCGTAGCCAGCACGGAGGGCCAGACGTAATGTCCGGCCGTTATGGCCAGCGACACAGTGTGTCGACCGGCGTTCTGCGGGACGATGGGGCGGCCTAGGTGCCGTCCGGCCGGGTCCGCGCGCCCGCAGGGGGCGCACCCGCCCCGTCGGCGCCCGGCGCGCGGTACGGGCGCGGCATAGGGTTTCCCGCATGACCGACTCCGAGCCCGTCACCCCCCGTCGTAGCGGCCTGCGCGGCCTCGGCCACGCCGGGCCCTCGCCCTGGACCGACCTGGACCGGCCGCCGCTGGACGCCGAACGGCTGCGCCGCGACCTGCTGGTGCCCGGCGGCCTGTGGACCTCGCTCGACGTGGTCGAGGAGACCGGCTCGACCAACAGCGACCTCGCCGCCCGGGCCCGGGCGGGCGCGCCGCAGGGCGCGGTGCTGGTCGCCGAGGCGCAGAACGCGGGCCGCGGCCGGCTGGAGCGGCAGTGGACGGCCCCGCCCCGCTCCGGGCTCTTCCTCTCCGTCCTGCTGCGCCCGGATGAGGTGCCGGTCGAGCGGTACGGCTGGCTGCCGATCCTGGTCGGGGTGGCCGCCGCCGCCACTCTCGGCCGGGTCGCCGAGGTCGAGGTCGGCCTGAAGTGGCCCAACGACCTGCAGACCGAGATCGACGGCGGCGAGCGCAAGGTCGGCGGCATCCTGACCGAGCTGAGCGGCGGCGCCGTGGTCGCCGGGCTCGGGATCAACGTCAGCCTGCGGGCGGCCGAGCTGCCCGTCCCCACCGCCGCCTCGCTCGCCCTGGCCGGCGCCGCCGTCACCGACCGGTCCACCCTGCTGCGCGCCCTGCTGCGGGAGTTCGCCGACCTGTACGCCGAGTGGACGGCCGCCTGCGGCGACCCGCACGCCAGCGGCCTGCTGCCCGCGTACGCCGACCGCTGCACCACGCTCGGCCGCACCGTCCTGGTCCAGCTGCCGGGCGGCCGGGAGCTGCACGGCGAGGCGGTGGCGGTCGACGGCGACGGCCGGCTGGTCGTCCGGACGGCCGACGGCGGCCGGCAGGCGGTCGGCGCGGGGGACGTCGTGCACGTCCGCCCCGAGGCGCGCTGACCCGCGCCCGGCGGACCGCCCCCGCCCGCCCCCGACCCGGGCGGATGCCCCGGATTGCGCGATTCCGTGCGAACATTCCACCTGGCAGGGGTGTGAGGCGCGCCACTGCCCGCCGGGTGGCGGGCGCGCCCGGACAGCCAGGACACGAGGCGAAGTGCGGCAACCGCACGAGGACGGACCGGTGGCAGAGGACGGCAGCAGCGGCAGCGGCAGGGCGGGCTCCGACGACCGGACGGTCGCGCTCGACCTGGAGCGGCTGATCCTGGACGCACCCCGTCGCTACACCCCGTACCAGGCCGCGCGGACCGCCGACGTACCGATGGAGCTGGCCACCCGCTTCTGGCGGGCGATGGGCTTCCCGGACATCGGCCAGTCCCGGGCGCTGACCGACGGCGACGTCATCGCGCTGCGCCGGCTGGCCGGCCTGGTCGAGTCCGGCCTGCTCAGCGAGTCGATGGCGATCCAGGTGGCGCGCTCCACCGGGCAGACCACCGCCCGGCTGGCCGGCTGGCAGATGGACACCTTCCTGGAGAACCTCACCCAGTCCGTCGAGCCCGGCCTCACCCGCGCCGAGGTCGCCTACCCGCTGGTCGAGCTGCTGCTGCCGGAGCTCGAGCAGTTCCTGGTGTACGTCTGGCGCCGGCAGCTGGCCGCCGTCACCGGCCGGGTGGTGCAGGCCGCCGAGGACACCGAGATCACCAGCGGCCGGCTGGCCGTCGGCTTCGCGGACCTGGTCGGCTTCACCCGGCTGTCGCGGCGGCTGGAGGAGGAGGAGCTCGGCGAGCTCGTCGAGACCTTCGAGAACACCTGCTCCGACCTGATCGTCGGCCAGGGCGGCCGGGTCATCAAGACCCTCGGCGACGAGATCCTGTACGTCTCCGAGGACCCGGTCACCGCCGCCGAGATCGCGCTCAGCCTGATCGAGGCGCTGGCCGAGGACGACACCATCCCCGCGCTGCGGGTCGGGATGGCCTTCGGCACCGTCACCTCGCGGATGGGCGACGTCTTCGGCACCACGGTCAACCTGGCCAGCCGGCTCACCTCGATCGCCCCCAAGGACGCCGTGCTGATCGACGGCGACTTCGCGGCCGCCCTGGAGCAGAACGGCAGCGTCGCCCCGGCCGACCTCGACGGGCCCGGGCTCGCCGACGCCCTCGGCGCCCTGTCCGGTGCGCACCCCGGCCTGCCGGTCCCCGGGCCGGACGCCGCGCACCGCTTCAACCTCCAGCCGATGTGGCGGCGCCCGGTGCGCGGCCTCGGCCTGGTCGAACCCTGGCTGCTCTCCCGGCGCGTACGCGGCGAATGAGCCGGGGCGGGCGGGTGCGCGCCCCGGCGCCCGCCGCCCCGCCGCAGGCCCGATCCGCCGTCCGGGGCAGCGGCCGTGCCCCGTCCGGCGTACCCGCGGAGCCCGAAACCCGGACGCCGGGCCCCTCGATATCGGCAATCGGGGCATAACCGAACGAAACCGCCATAGTCTTGGTGCAAGCGGCCGTTCCGGTGCTTCCGGTCGGGGCGGGGCGGGGGCCCGTGCCGTCACCGCCCGCGGACGGTGCCGCCGTGCGACGGGCCCGCGGCCGGGTGGTCCGCACGGGCCGGGCAGGACCGAGCACAGGGAGCGAGGCGAGCCGGTGAGCAGTGAGGCGACCATGACGGCCCACGACTGCGACTGCGACCGCGCGTCGTCGGAGCACCCGCCGTCCGTCCCCGACCCCCGGCTGCAGGCCGTGGTCGAACTCGCCCAGGACATGGCCGGCGCGCTCACCCCGCTGGAGGCCGTCCGGGCCGCCGCCACCCGCGCCACCGTCGCGCTCGGCGCCACCATGGCCGCCGTCTCGGTCTGGGACCGCGAATCGGGCCGGCTGAGGGTCCTGGTCAACCACGGGAAACTGGCGCCGGGGGAGGAGGAGCTGCCCGAGGACGAGTCGTACCCGGTCGCCGACTTCCCCGAGATCGTCACCTACCTGGAGGAGCGCTGGACCACCGGGCGGCTCCCGCGCGCCTGGGTGCAGACCGCGGAGAACTCCACCCCGCACGTCGGGCACGCCCACCCCGGCGCGGGCGCGTTCTGCCAGGAGCGCGCCGCCGGACTGCGCCGGCGCGGGCGCGCCTGCTGCCTGGTCGCGCCGATCGTGCTGCACGGCCAGGCCTGGGGCGAGCTCTACCTGGCCCGCAGCCAGGGCCTGGAGGTCTTCACCGAGGCCGACGCCGACTACGCCACCCTGCTCGCCGCCCAGATCTCGGCCGGCCTCGCCCAGACCGAGCGGCTCGCCGACCTGCGCCGGCTCGCCTTCACCGACCCGCTCACCGGGCTGGCCAACCGCCGGGCCGTCGACGCCCGGCTGGACAGCGCCCTGCAGGCCCACAACCGGGACAACACCGTCGTCTCGCTGGTGGTCTGCGACGTCAACGGGCTCAAGCGGGTCAACGACCAGCTCGGCCACGAGGTCGGCGACCGGCTGCTGGAGCGGTTCGCCCACCAGCTCTCGCTGGCCGCCGCCCGGCTGCCCGGTAGCCTGGCCGCCCGGCTCGGCGGCGACGAGTTCTGCCTGCTCGCCGAGGGCCAGAAGGCCGACGACGTGGTCGCCGTCGCCGAGGAGCTGTGCGCCCGCGCGCTCGCCATCGCCGAGGGCGAGGGCGTCGCCTGCGGGGTCGCCTCCACCGGCGACTCCATCGGCCCGGTCACCACCCCCGACCGGCTGTTCCGCCTCGCCGACGCCGCCCAGTACCGGGCCAAGGCGGCCCGGGCGCCCCACCCGGTGGTCGCCGGCCGCAGCCACGGCCCCGGCTTCAGCCCCGACCCCACCCTGCTGCTCGCCGACGCCGCCGACCCGCACCACCGGGCCGACAGCCGCCCCCGCGGCCCCCGCTCCGGCACCGCCGACCGCCGGCGCTTCCGGGGCGCGGCCCACAGCGCCGACCCCGGCCAGCTGCTCACCGCCGCCCTCGCCGCCCTCGACCGCCGCAGCGAGGCCAGGACCGTCCATCCCGCCGACACCATCGGCAAGCTCGCGGTCGTCGCCGAGACCTCCGCCCGGTTGCTCGACGCCGTCGGCTGGTGGATCTCGTACGTGCCGCCCGGCTCGCACCTCATGCGCACCGCCCAGCACGCCGTCTACCGGATGACCAGCGGCCCCAGCAGCAGCCGCGCGGAGACCCAGCGGGCCCAGATCGAGGCCCCCGACGCCGTCTTCGACCTGCGGCACTACCCGATGACCCGGCGCGCCGTCCGCGGCGGCGCCTTCGCCCTGCGCACCGGCGCGGCCGGCAACGACCCGGCCGAGGAGGCCATGCTCGTGGTCAGCGGCTACCGCGGCATGGTCGCCGCCGGCGGCCAGAACGCGGCCGGCGGCTGGCTGGTCGAGCTGTTCGCCGACGACGCCACGCTGCCGCTCGGCCAGATCGCCTCCGCCCTGCGCACCCTGGTCGCGGTCGCGCTCGGCGGGCCGTGCTCGCCCCCGGCGGGCTGAGGACCGCGGTGCCCGCCGGCGGGTCCGGCGGATGTGCCGGTTCGGTGATCGGCGTGTCGCGGGCGGGTCGCGGTCGTGCGGGGGTGCCGTCGCACGACTGGGCGCGGAGCCCCCGGCGTGGGACAGTGGGCGGCGGTCCGGCCACGGTGGCCGACCGGAACGGGGGTCCCCACGATGCGTGCTCGGTTGACGAGCCTTGTCCTGTCCGCCCTGCTGGTCTGCGGCGGCGCCGCCGCGGCCGCCGCGCCCGCGCAGGCCGCGCCCGCCGCCGCACCGCGTGCCGCCGCCGTCCAGGCC
>NZ_JBSGXP010000147.1:0-21558 GCF_053610105.1 Kitasatospora sp. NPDC054939
CGCCGGGTGCGCACCCGGCGGCCGGCCCGCCCGCGCGTCCGGCGGCAGCACGCGCCCGCCCCTCGGGGCCCGTCGCCGGAAATTCCCGGCGAACTCCCAGGCGCCGTCCAGGCACAGCACCGCAGGCAGCGGCCGTCCACGAGCCGCCGAACCGCCCACCGAATCGGCCAGGACTGCTCAACCCGCTTCCGAGCATGGGATTTTGCACTATCTTGGCAATTCGTGGAGCGGGTCGGGCCGCCCCACCCGGCAGGCGTGCACCGGGCATCGTCGTGCCCGCCGCCGGGTGCTGCCCCCCGTCCGCGCACAGCGCAGCGCACACGTGGACGAAGGGGGAGCGTGTCGATGCAGGAGACCAGCACGCCACCGGCCGGGACCGGGGGCACGACCGCCGACAGGAGCACCGCGGACACCGGGACGGCGCCTCCGGCGGCCCGGACGCGGCGGCTCCCCGGCCGGCGCGCCACCGTCGACGCGGTGCTGCGCCACTCGCCGCTCCAACCGCTGTTCCGGCTCGTGGCCACCCGCCGACTGGCCGTCCTCGCCTACCACGGCGTCGACGACCCCGGCACCTTCGCCCACCAGATGGCGCACCTGTGCCGGACCGCCCGGCCCGTCTCGCTCGCGCGGGTCGAACAGGCCGTCACCGAGGGCCGCCCGCTGCCGGCCCGCAGCGTGCTGGTGACCTTCGACGACGGCGACCGCAGCGTGCTCACCGAGGGCCTGCCCGTCCTCGCCCGGCACGGTATCCCCGCCGCCGCCTTCGTGGTGAGCGACCTGGTCGGCACCGAGCGACCGTACTGGTGGAGCGAGGCGGCCCACCTCGCCGCCCACGGCGGCACCGCCCGAATCCTCACCGACTGCGCCCCCGCCGGCGTGGTGCGCCGGATGAAGACCCTGCCGGACGCCGACCGCCGCACGGCCCTCGCCGAACTGCGCGCCTCCGCCCGCACCCAGGCCCCGCCGCAGGCCAACCTCGACCGCGCGGACCTCGCCGCCCTGGTCGCGGGCGGCGTCGCGGTCGGCAACCACACCGCGGGCCACCCCTGCCTGGACCACTGCGAGGACGAGGTCGTCCGGGACGAGATCGACCGGGCGCACACCGCGCTCACCGACTGGCTCGGCGCACCGCCCACCGCCTTCGCGTACCCCAACGGCAACTTCGACGCCCGCGCCGACGCCGCCCTGCAGCGGCTCGGCTACCGCCTCGGCTTCCTGTTCGACCACCGTCAGGACCGCCTGCTGCCGCCCGCCCCGCTGCGGATCAGCCGGCTGCGCGTGAACTCGACGACCACCCGGCACCGCTTCGACACCATCCTGTCCGGCCTCCACCCGGCGGTCCACCGCCTGCGCGGCGGGGCCTGAACCGCCACCCGGGTACGGCAGTTCCGCCGAACCGCACCGGCGGCCGACGGCGATCCGACACAATCCGGCGCAGGACCGGCCGTACCGGGGAGGGGACGTGGGCACCGGGGACCGGTCAGGCCCGGCTTGGTCCCGTCGGGTCCGGCCCGGCCGGGCAGGACAGAGCAGGCAGGACAGAGCGGGCCGCCGCGTGGCGGCCCCGGGGTGCGAGGGGGCGGCGAGCGAGTGAGCGGAACGACAGGTACGGCGACGGTTCCGGTCCGGTACCGGACGCCCGGGCTGCCGGCCGAGGTGGTGGCGGGCTGGCGGGCGCTGGTCGCGGCCGACCCGGCGGGCTCGTGGTTCATGACACCCGAGTGGGTGCTCGGCTGGTGGGAGACCCTGGGCGCGGACGAGGGCGAGGGCGAGGTGTCCGTCTGGCGGGAGCCCGACGGACAGGTCGCCGCGGTGGTGCCGCTGCTGCGCACCCGCCGCCGACTGCACCCCCGGGCGCCGCTGACCGTCCCCTGCCTGACCGTGCTCGGCTCCGGGCCCGGCGCCGCCGACCACTGCGGCTTCGCGGCCGCGCCCGAACGCCGGGCCGAGGTAGCCGACTGGCTGGACCGACGCTCCCGCCGGGCCACCCTGCTGCTCGGCGACCTCGATCCCGACCAGGCCGCCATGCTCCCCGCCGGGGCCGTCGAGGTGTCCCGGACGCCGTGCCCGCGCGCCGATCTGACGGCCGGCCCGGAGGCCCTCGGCTCCCGGCAGTTCCGCTCCGACCTGCGCCGGTACGGACGCAAGCTGGCCGCCGAGGGGGTCTCCTTCCGCTGGGTGCAGCCCGCCGCCGGCCCCGCCGAACTCCCGGAGCGCACCGCCCTGTTGGACGAGGTCCTGCGGCTGCACCGGCTGCGCCGGGCCGAACTGGGCGGGGCCACCACCTTCGACGCGGGGCGCCGCCCGCTGCACGCCCGGGTGCTGGAGCGGGCCGCCGAAGCCGGCACCGGCGAGGGCCCGGCGTTCCTGGTGGCCGAGCACGCCGACACGGTGATCGGCGTGCTGTACGGCTTCCGGTGGGGCAGCGGATTCGCCTACTACCAGATCGGCTGGGACCCGGCCTGGGCACCGCTGCGGCTGGGCAGCGCGGTGATCGCCGGGGCGGTCCGGGCCTGCGCCGACCAGGGCCTGGGCACCTTCGACTTCCTGCGCGGCACCGAGCCGTACAAGTACCGCTTCGACGCGGTGGACCGCGACGACCGCTCCTGGCTGGTGGCGCACGGCCTGTCGGGGGCCCTGCTCGGCCTCAAGTACCGGGCGAAGGCCCGCAGTTCCGCGCCGTCCTGAGCGTACGACGGCAGAGCGTGCGGCCGACGGGGCCGGGCCCGCCCCTTGTGCGCCGCCCCGGGACCGGCCCTACCGCTTGCGGAGCCAGTCGGCGAAGGCTGCGAGGGCGGGGGCCGGGTCCTGTCGGCCGAGGCCGATGCGGAAGCGGTCGACGGGGGTCGGCGTCAGCTCGGAACGGTAGATGCTCGCGGGCAGCAGCAGGACGCCGGCCTGCTCCACCAGCCGCGTGCAGAACTCCTCCACGCCGTCCGGCCCCAGGTAGCGGAGGTAGGCGACACAGCCGCCGTCCGGGGCCCGCCACTCGAAGAGGTCGGGGAAGTCCGCGAAGAACTGCTCGAAGAGGGGCAGGTTCGCGGCGATGATGCCGCGGTTGCGGGCGAGGATCGGCTCGCGGGCCTTCACGGCGATCCGGGCGAGCACCTCGCTGGGGGCGGAGTTGCAGATGGTGGTGTAGTGCTTGGCGCGTTCCAGGCGGCTGCGCAACTCGCTGTCCCGGCAGGCGATCCAGCCGATCCGCAGGCCCGGCAGGCCGAGCGACTTGGAGGTGACGTTCAGCGAGAGGGCGCGCTCGGAGAGGTCGGCGGCCTGCGGAAGCGTACGGGCCGGGTCGCGCTCCAGACCCCGGTAGACCTCGTCGCTGAAGAGGTGGATGCCGCGTTCGTCGCAGATCCGGACGAGTTCGCGGAACACGTCGGCGTCGACGATCTTCCCGGTGGGGTTGTTGGGGAAGTTGACCGACACCACCCGGGTGTTGGGGCGCAGGGCGGCGGTGAGCCGGTCGAGGTCGAGCTCCCAGTCGCGCGCGGGGTCGAGGGCGACGCCGGTGACCTCGCAGAGCGAGAGCGGGATCGTCTCCGCGGACTGGTAGTTGGGCGTGGTGACGACGGCGTGGTCCGCGGGGCCGAGCAGCACCTGCATGGCGAGGTTGAGCGCCTCCTGGGCGCCGCCGAAGCAGATGAGGTCGTCGGCGCCGACCTGCTCGTACATGCCGGCGATCGCCTCGCGCAGAACGGGGTCGCCGAAGGTCTCGGTGTAGCCGAGGGCCAGCCCGTCCCAGGCCGCCCGGTCCTCGGGGTCGGCCAACGCGAGGAGTTCGGCCATGGTCATGGTCTGCGCGTCCGAGGCGGTGAGGTGGTGGCTCGCGGTGAACTCCCAGCGGGAGAAGTGGGTTTCCAGCCGGAAGTCGGGGAGCTTGGTCATGACTCGTTCCTCTGGTGTGCCTTGAGTTCCGCGAGCAGGGTGTAGACGGTCGAGCGGGAGACCCGGAGGGCGTGGGCGACCACCGGGACGGCCCGGCGCACGGCGAACACCCCGGCGGTGTCCAGTTCCTGCAGGACGGCGAGCCGGTCCTCCCGGGTGAGCCGGTCCAGCGGGCGGCCGTGGCTGCGGACGTAGCCGCCGACGAGGTCGTTGACGCGCTCCGTCCAGTCCTGCTCGAACAGCGGCTCCGGGCGCGGCACGGTGGGGGCGGCGAAGGCGGCGAGCAGCGCGGCGGCGTTCTCCAGCGGCGAGCGGTCGACGTTCACGCAGAGCACCGCCGCAGGCCGGCCGTCCGGTCCGCGCAGTACCGCGCTGACCGAGGAGAGCCGCCGCCCGTCCGGCAGCAGCTTCTCGTACGGGCCGTACACGTCGGGCGCGCTCGGGCCGAGCGCGTCGAGCTCGCCGAGGAGGGACGGATCCCCCGGGGCGCGCCTGGTCATGGGGTTCCAGATGGCGAGCACCCGGTCGCGCTCGGCGTCGTGCAGCACCACCTCGGCGTACGGGCCGAGGAGCAGCGCCACCGCCTGGCAGGCGGGTGCCCAGGTGGCGATGCGCGGGTCGGCGGGGTCGGCTCCGGTCTCCATGTCTGGACTGTACGTCCGAGCCGGACGTTTCGTCCAGCATCGACGGGGCGCGCACGCCGAAGGCCCCCGGGAGCCGGGTGGCTTCCGGGGGCCGTCGGTGGAGCGGCGGGGCGGAGGTGCGAAGGCCCGGCGGCGCGGAGGCGGGCGGGGCGGGACGGTCGGGCCGAATGGGGCGCTCCGGCGCTCGGGCGGGGCGGGACGGTCAGGCGGTGATCCAGTCGTTGACCGGGATGACCGGGGACAGGCCGGGGCGGTGGACGGTCCCTTCGATCAGGCCGTACATCCGGTCGGCGGCGAAGTAGACCTCGTTGTCGTTCTTGAGGCCGAACGGCTCCAGGTCGGCCAGGAAGTGGTGCTTGTTGGGCAGGTTCAGCCGTACCTCGTTGACCTCGGGCCGGTGGTCCAGCACCCGGTTGGCCATCGCGTACAGGGTCTGCTGCAGCGAGTAGCTGTACGTCTCGGCGAACGCCTCCAGCAGGTGGCGGCGCGACTCGCGGTAGGAGCGGTCCCAGTCGACCGCCTTCTCGCCCTCGGCACCGGTGAAGGCGTGCGCCCAGCGCGCCGTCACCTTGGTGGCCAGGATGCGGTCGTACGCCTCCTTGAGGGTGGTGTAGTCGTCCTTGATGTAGCCGTGGAACTCGGAGGCGGTCGAGTTCAGCACCGTGAGGTCCTTGAGGCCGGAGACCACCTGGAAGCGCCCGGTCGCCCCGCTGTACAGCACCTCGGCGGTCCGGACCTCCTGGCCCCGGCGGGCGAAGGAGTGCCGCTGCTTGTCGGTGGTGACGATCCGCTCCCAGGCGTACTCCTCCAGCCGGATCCGCGCCTCGTGGATGACCCCCTGGGACTCCACGAAGTGCTTGGCCAGCAGCAGGCCGAACGCCTCCGGCGACTCGACGCCGTGCTCCTTGGCGAACGCGTAGACCGTGTTCTTGGTGGTGTCGGTGGGCAGGCAGTTGGCGTTGTCGCCGGTGAAGTGGACCGCGTCGAACTCACCGCGCAGGGCGACGGAGACGTTGAGGTCGCGGATCTCGTGCCAGCTGCCGTCGTTGCCCTTGCGGGTGATCTTGACGATGCGGTTCTCGGCCTTGCCGTACTGGTTCTGCGCGAGCACGTTCTCGTACATGGGCTGTCCGGCTCCTCGGTTCTGCGGATGCGTGCCCGGTTCGCACGGCTCGCCCGCGGGCCCGGGGTGGCGGGACTCGGCAGGTGCGGGCGGTGCGGCCCGGAGGGTGGATCCCGCACGCCCGGCGTCCGGCGCCCCGCACGGGCGCCCCTCGCCGTCCGGCCCGATCGGGGCCGCCCCGGGACTGTTGGCCATCCCGGTCCGTTGGAGACTCCGTCATACAAGCACAGCCCCGTACGGCCCGCCAGGTGTCGTTTTCACCGGGCGCGGGACGCTGCAGGCGGCCGCGCTTCGTGGGTTCCGCCGATTCCCGCGGCGGGCCGCTCGGGGGCACGGGGTGGCGGGTACGGGTGCGGGTGCGGGTTCGGGTGCGGGTGCGGGTGCGGGTGCGGGTTCGCCAGGACCGTTCCGCGACAGGGGTGCGGGCGCCGAACCCGGTCGGCGTGCAGCCGCCGCGCGCACGGAACTCGGCCGGCGTGCAGCCGTGGTGCGCGCGGAACCGCCGCGCCAGGTGCGGGTGGTCGGTGAAGCCCGCCGCGGCGGCCACCTCGGCGAGCGGCAGCCCCGTCCGGCACACCAGGTGGCCGGCCACGTCCAGCCGGACGGCGGCCAGCTCGGCCTGGAACGTCGTCCCGGCCCGGGTGAACGCCCGCTGCAGACTGCGCGGCGCGACGCCGAGCACCGCGGCCAGCCCGGCGACCCGCCAGCACGCGGCCGGGTCCGCCGCGATCCGTTGCCGGGCCTCCGCCACCAGCGCCGCCGCGGACCCGCACCCCGGCCCGGTACCGGCCCCCGACCCGGCGCCGGCGCCCGCTGGATCGACGGTGGGCCATCGCAGCCGCCACCCCCGGACGTCCGCCGGAGCCGCTTCCCGCCACACCTCGCCGGGCACCGACTCCCGGCCGTCCCCGGTCAGCAGCACCACGTCCACCGGACGGCCGGCGACCACCGCGACCCCGGCCGCGTGCACGGCCGCCACGACGCCGCGTTCGTGGCGGTCACCTCGGGTCTGGCCTACGCGCCCAAGCGCACCGCCCCCGTGTACTGCGCGACCAAGTCCGCCGTGCACACCCTGGTGCAGGCCCTGCGCTACCGGTCGGCGGCCGACACCCCGTGGGTGCGGGTCCAGGAGGTGGTGCTGCCGCCGGTCGACACCCCGATGACGGCGGGCCGGGAGGGTGCGACCCGGAAGATCCCCGCGGCCCGGGCGGCGGGAGCGGTGGTCCGGGGCATCGAGCAGGGCCGGCCGGTCGTCCCGGTCGGGGCCTCCCGCGCCCTGCTGGCCCTGCTGCGGGTCCACCCGCCTACGGCGTACCGGATCCTGCGCGACAGCTGAGCTGTGGCCGTTCGGGTCGGCACCGGCTCTCCCGCCGGACCCGCCGGAGCGAGCGGACGGCGGGAACGGCCACCAGGAGGCCCAGCAGCCCGACGGTGAGCCCCGCCACGCCGCCCTCGTTCACGTGGTCGCCGTTGCCCTCGGGTTCCGGCAGTCCGGCGGCGGCGTAGCCGGGGAGCACCAGCAGCGCCGCGGCGAGCGCGCTGAGCAGCACCGCGCCGACCGGGCGGAGGCCGCCGGGCTGCCGGGCCCGGTCGGCCATGGCGACCGTCAGCAGGACGAGCGCGCAGCCGGCGGCGGGCAGCAGCGTCCGGGTGGACCACTCGACCAGCAGGGGCCTGCCGTACCACTGCTCGTCGGGCATCGGGTCCATGTAGTAGAGCAGCGGCGCGGGCGCGCCCTGGAGGTCGCTGACGGTGCCGCACCAGGTGCCACCGAGCAGGGCGGCGGCGAACACCGCGGCGGGCCGGTCGTCCGTCAGACTGCGGGCGAGACCGGCGCAGAGGGCGGCGAGCAGGCCGATCAGGACGCCCTTGGCTACGCCGTAGGCGAGCGGCGTCCACGCGTTCCAGGGGTAGTGCGGTTCGGTGGCGGCGCGGGCGGCGCCGATCACGCCCCAGGCGTACGCGCCGGTGCACATGCCGAAGGGGAGGAGGCCGCCGACGGTCTCGGTGACTGATCGTTCTTGCATGCCCCGTGCGGACGCGCCGCCCCGGCGCACGGTTGCGGCCGCCACGGAACCCGCCGATCGTCCCCACCGCGCCACCGCACCCGCGCAGTGACGCGGTGGGGAGGTGGCGTGGTGAGGAGGTGGGGAAGTGGCGTGGCGGGGAGGGACGGCGGGGAGGTGGCGTGGCGGGGAGGTGGCCGAAAGGGCACCCCCCAAATTGGAGTCCAGAATTCGTATTCGATAGCCTTACGAACGTGAGGCTGACCAAGAGCACCGACATCGCCCTGCGCATCGCCATGCGCCTGGCGGTCCTCGACGAGGGGGCGAATCCGACCACGCGGGACGTGGCGGAGTCGGTCGGCGTTCCGTACACCCACGCGGCGAAAGTGGTCAGCAGGCTGCAGCACCTCGGGGCGGTGGAGGCGCGGCGCGGACGCGGTGGTGGGCTGGTGCTCACCTACGCTGGTCGCCGGGGCTCCCTCGGGTTGCTGCTGCGGGAACTGGAGGGCGTCGGCGATGTGGTCGGCTGCGAGGACGAACCACCCTGCCCGCTGCGGGCGGCCTGCCGACTGCGCGGGGCACTGCGCAAGGCGCAGGAGGCGTTCTTCGCGGAGCTCGATCCGCTCTGCATCGACGATCTCGTCGCCTCCCCCACCGGCCCGGTCCTGCTGAGCCTCACATCCCGGCCCTCGGCCGACTGATCTCCCCCTGCCCACGCACCCCCACGCTCCGCACGACCGAAAATACGAATCTCAGATACCAGTTTGGAGCTGCCCGATGCTGTCCCCGAAGTCCGCCGCCGTCGTCGAAGCGACCCTGCCCGCCGTGGGCGGTGCGATCGGTGAGATCACCCCGCTGTTCTACGACAAGATGTTCGCGGCCCACCCGGAGCTGCTGCGCGACCTCTTCAACCGGGGCAACCAGGCGAACGGCACCCAGCGCCAGGCCCTCGCCGGCTCGATCGCCGCCTTCGCCACCGCGCTGCTGGCCCACCCCGAGCAGCGGCCCGACGCGATGCTGGCCCGCATCGCGCACAAGCACGTCTCGGTCGGCATCTCCAACGACCAGTACCGGATCGTCCACGAGCACCTGTTCGGCGCCATCGTCGAGGTGCTGGGCGAGGCCGTGACCCCCGAGGTCGCCGCCGCCTGGGACGAGGTGTACTGGCTGATGGCCAACACACTGATCGCGATCGAGGACCGGCTCCGCGCCGAGGCCGCCGCTGCACCCGCCGCCGGCGGGGAGCCCGGCGACCCGGCCGACCTGTGGCGCTCCTGGACGGTCGTGGCCCGCTACCAGGAGACCGACGACGTGGTCACCTTCCTGGTCCGCCCGGCCGACGGCGGCCCGGTGGCCCCCGGCCGCCCCGGCCAGTACGTGTCCGTGCGGGTCCCGCTCGCCGACGGCGCCCGGCAGATCCGCCAGTACAGCCTGTCCGGGCTGCCCGACGGCGCCCTGGCCTTCTCGGTGAAGCGCGACGGCGAGGTGTCCGCCCACCTGCACGACGCGGTGCGGCCGGGCTCCGTACTCGAACTCGCCCCGCCGCTGGGCGACGTGGCCCTCGCCGACGGCGACGGACCGGTCCTGCTGGCCTCGGCCGGCATCGGCAACACCCCGATGACCGCGATGCTGGCCCACCTCGCGGCGACCGGCTCCACCCGCCGCGTGATCGCCGTCCACGGCGACCGCGACCAGCTCGCACACGCCTTCCGCGCCGAGCTGAACCAGCTCACCGCCAAGCTGCCGAACGCCTCCGCGCACGTCTTCTACGAGCAGCCGCTCGGCGACTGGCCGGCCGACCGCACCGGGCTGGTCGACCTCGCCGGGATCACCGTCCCGGCCGGCACCACGGCGTACCTGTGCGGTCCGCTGCCGTTCCTCCGCTCGGTGCGCACCCAGCTGCTCGCGGCCGGAGTGGCGGCGGCGGACATCCACTACGAGGTGTTCGGGCCCGACCTCTGGCTGGGCCAGGACGCCTGACCCGTACCGCCGTTCGGGCAGTCGTCCGGGCAGCCATCCGGGGCGGGGCACCGGGGAACCGGTGCCCCGCCCCGGGCTCAGGTGCCCGTGGCGGGCGCCGGTTCCCGGGCGCCGGGGCTGCGGCCGGACCGTTCAGGCCGGCCGCAGCTCCAGCGTGCAGCACTTGGCCCCGCCGCCCGACTTGAGCAGTTCCGACAGGTCCACCGGCACCGGTTCGTAGCCGTGCCGGGCGAGTTCGGCGACCAGCCCCTTCGCCGCCTCCGGCAGGAGCACCCGGCGGCCGTCCGAGACCGCGTTCAGCCCGAACACCTCGGCGTCCGCGCGGTCGGCGAGGATCGCGTCCGGGTAGAGGTCGCGCAGGGCCGCCCGGCTCTCGGGGGCGAACGCCTCCGGGTAGTACATGATGTGCTCGTCGTCGAGGACGGCGAGCGCGGTGTCCAGGTGGTAGTAGCGCGGGTCCACCAGGGTCAGGCTGAGCACCTGGACGCCGAACAGCACGCCCGCCTCGACGTGCGCGGCCCGCTCGGTGCGGAAGCCCGTCCCCGCGAGGACCCGCCGGCCGGCCCACAGCAGGTCACCCTCGCCCTCGTTGACGTGGCCCGCCCGCCGCGCCCGCGGGAAGCCGTTGGCCCGGAACCACGCCTGGTACGCCGCCGACTCGCCCGCCCGCTGCGGATGCCGGAAGGTCGCGACCAACGCCCGGCCGTCGAGCACGGTGGCGCCGTTGGCGGCGAACACCATGTCCGGCAGGCCGGGCACCGGCTCGATCAGCTCGACGGTGTGGCCGAGCCGCCGGTACAGCGCGAGCAGCCCCTCCCACTGCCGGACGGCGAGCGCGGTGTCGGTCGGCCGATCCGGATCCATCCAGGGGTTGATCGCGTAGTCGACCGTGAAGTGCGTCGGTCGGCACATCAGGTAGCGCCGCGCCCTGGCGGTCCGCTCCGGGGGTCGGTACGGCATACGGCAGCCTCCGCCGTCGGGTGGCCGGGCGGTCCGGTCGTCGCCGGTCCGGCGGCTCTGGGGGTCCGGGGCGCTCGGGGGTCCCGGACGGTCAGGGAGCGGTTGCCCGGCTCGCGCCGTTCGTACACGCGATCGGGTCGCGCGCCGGGCGCAGGCCCTCGGCGCACCAGCGCACCCACCGGCGCACGGAGCCGTCCCGCGCCGTATCCGGACGGCACGTGGTCCATCTCACGTCCGCCGGGGGCCACCTACGGTGGCGTAGGTCACTTGAGTCAGTGAAATATCTACTTCATGCCGAATCTACTGGAGACCCTTGACATCAGTTCCTACGTCGCCCTCGGCGACAGCTTCACGGAGGGCCTGAACGACCCCGGCGTCGACGGCGCCTTCGCCGGCTGGGCCGACCGACTGGCACGCCTGCTCGCCGAGGGCCGCCCGCCGGGCGCCCTCCGGTACGCCAACCTCGCGGTCCGCGGCCGACTGCTCGACCAGATCGCGGCCGAGCAGGTGCCCGAAGTCCGGCGCCTGCAGCCCGACCTGGTCACCTTCTGCGCCGGCGGCAACGACATCCTCCGCCCCGGCAGCGACCCGGACGAGGTCGCCGAGCGCTTCGAGGCCGCCGTCCTGCAGCTCACCGCGAACGCGGGCCGGGTGCTCATCTGCACCGGCTTCGACACCCGCGAGGTGCCCGTGCTGCGCCACCTGCGCGGCAAGATCGCCACCTACAACGGCCACATGCGGGCCGTCGCCGACCGCAACGGCTGCGCGGTCGCCGACCTGTGGTCGCTGCGCGCGGTGCAGGACCGCCGCGCGTGGAGCGAGGACCGGCTGCACCTGTCCCCGGAGGGCCACCAGCGGGTCGCCCTGCTGGCCGCGCGTTCGCTCGGCCTGCGCACCGAGCAGGCCCCGGACGCCCCCTGGCCGACCGCACCGGAGCTGACCTCGGCGGACCACCGCCGCGAGAACCTCCAGTGGGCCCGCGACTACCTCGTGCCGTGGGTCGGCCGCCGCCTGCGTGGCGAGTCCTCGGGTGACAACGTCGAGGCCAAGCGCCCGGAGCTGCTGCCGCTCTGACGGACCGCCGCAAGGCCGGTGCTGCAAGACCGGTGCCGCACGACCGGTGCCGCACGACCGGTGCTGCAAGGCCGGTGCTGCACGACGACCGGTCACCGGAACACCGGGCCGCCACCCGCGGGAGGGGTGGCGGCCCGTCCCGTGCGAGGCCGGATCCGCACGTCACCGGCCGTACGACAGCACCCCGAGCACCAGCGCGGCGACCACCAGCAGCAGGAATCCCACCGGGAACACCAGCGTGCCGAGCGCCCGGGTACGGAGGTGCACCCCGACCGCGGCGACGAAGAACACCACCAGCCCCGACCCGGCGGCCACCCCGACCGGCTCGACACCGAACAACCCCAGCAGCAGTCCGGCCGACCCCGCCGCCTTGAGCCCGGCCAACCGCGGGATCCACGACTGCGGGACTCCCACCGCCGCCGAGTTGGCGAGCACGAACGGCGCCCGCACCAGATCCGCGACCACGATCCCCCCGATGGCCGCGGCCGCGGCGACGGTGACGACGACATAGGCGGTGAACATCCTGCCTCCCCTTCTCCGGTCGGGCACCCCGCCCGCCCGCACCACTCAGCCTCGCCATGTGCCCCGCACACCGTCCAATACCCGCCGCCATAACCGAACGGCATGACCCGGGCACGGGCACGCCCCGCACCGCCGGCCGAACCCCCTCGGCCGGTCAGGGCCTAGCCTGGCGCCATGGACGTCGACACCCGCCTGCTGCGCTCCTTCCTCGCCGTGGCGGAGGAGGGCAACCTCACCGGTGCCGCCGGGCGGCTGTACCTGGCCCAGCCCGCGCTCACCAAGCAGATCCGGCAGCTCGAAACCCGGCTCGGTGTCCAACTGTTCACGCGCTCCCGGAGCGGCATGGCGCTCACCGCCCCGGGCCGGGCCCTCGCCGAACACGCCCCCGTCCTCCTGGCCGCCTGGGACCGGACCCTGCACGCGACCAGGGCCGCCGCCGACCGAGCCGCCCGCGTCCTGCGGGTCGGCTTCCTCGCGAGCGCCGCAAACGAGGCCACCCCGCACATCGTCGCCGCCTTCACCCGGCGCCGGCCCGAATGGCGGGTCGAGATGCGGCAGGCCTCCTGGTCCGACCCGACCGCGGGCCTCGCCACCGGTGACGTCGATGTCGCCCTGGTGCGGCTGCCCTTCCCCGGACAGCAGGCCCTACGCGTGGACGAACTGTTCGACGAACCCCGATGGGTCGCACTGCCCGCCGCCCACCGGCTTGCCGGCCAGGAGCGGATCGCCTTCCCCGAGCTGTGGGACGAGCCGTTCGTGGCCGCCCCCGCCGCAACCGGCCCGTGGCGCGACCACTGGCTGGCCGCCGACGAACGCGAGGGCCGCCCCGTCCGCATCGGCGCCGTCACCGAGCACCCCGACGACTGGCTCAGCGCGATCGCCAACGGCTACGGGATCGCTCTCGCCCCCGAGTCCGCCGCCCGCTTCTACGCCCGCCCCGGCGTCGTCTACCGTCCCGTCGACGGCGTCAGCCCCACCCGGGTGGGTGTCGCCCGGGCTCAGGGCGAGGACTCCGACCGCGGCGCAGTGGGCGACTTCGTGCGCTGCTGCCTGGACCTCGCGGGGGCCGGGGCCGGGACCGGGGCCGCGGCCGAATCCGGGGCCGGGACCGGGAGTTCCGGACCGACCACCGGCTGACGCTCCCCGGCCCGGACGGCGGCCGCGTGCAGCACCGCGGCGGCGAGCCCGCCCACCGCGTACCAGAGCAGGTCCGGCGCGTTGAAGGTCGAACCGAGCACCAGCCGGGCCACCATGCTCTCCCGCGCCAACTCCTCCGGCACACCGGTCAGTTGGAGAAGCTCCACCGCCCAGCTCACGCCAACCGCCGTCACCGCCGCACCCCACGGACGGATCCGCGGCACCACCAGCACCAGCAGGGCGTACAGCAGGACCGTGTACAGCGCGTCGCCCGCGTACTTGGCCACCGCCCCCGCCGTCACCGCCCGCACCCCGAGCCCGGCCGCCACCGTCACCGCCGCAGCGACCGCCGCGGCCCCGCGCACCCTCCACACCCCGTTCACGCCGCTCACCCTACGCCGCAGCGGCCCGTGCCCCCGCCGATCGGAGGCCGCCGACCCGCCCCCTCGGCTTCCCGCAACCATCACTCCACCGTTGGCGTCCCTCCCCTCGGGGCCGGGGCGGTAGCCCGGTAGCCTGCAGGTTCGCGCGTGACGAGAGTGGCGGGCGGTGCGCAGGTGGAGTGGTCGGTGACGGAGAAACGGGGCGCAGTGACGCAGCTGACCGATGCGGTGGACGGGGCAGGGGCCGGTCGGCGGCCGGAGCGGCGGTTCGCCGTGGAGGGGTTCGCGCCCGGCCGGGAGGGCGCACGGGCGCGGGAGCTCGGCAAGGCGCTGCGGGAGCGCACGCCACGCGAGCGGCAGGCGGAGTTCGTCCCGGCCGCCGACCGGCCGACCGCCGTGGAGGCGATCGAGGCTTCCAACGCGGGCCGGCTCTCCGACCTGGTGCCGATCCGGCTCGGCCGGATGGCGGCGACGCCGTTCGCGTTCCTGCGCGGCGCGGCCGGGCTGATGGCCGCGGATCTCGTACGGACGCCGACGACCGGCATCACGGCGCAGCTGTGCGGCGACGCGCACGCCGCGAACTTCGGCCTCTACGGCGACGCCCGCGGCCAACTGGTCATGGACATAAACGACTTCGACGAGACCGTGCCCGGCCCCTGGGAGTGGGACCTGAAGCGGCTGGCCGCCAGCCTGGTGCTCGCCGCCCGCGAGGTCGGCGCGGACGAGTCGACGGCCCGCCGAGCGGCCTTCGACGCGGCCGGCTCCTACCGCCGGACGATGCGCACGCTGGCCAAGCTGTCGGCGCTGGACGCCTGGAACGCCGTGGCCGACGAAGGGCTGGTCTCCTTCGCCGAGGCGCACGATCTCACCGACGTGCTGCAGAAGGTCGGCGCGAAGGCGCTCGGGAACACCAGTGCGAAGTTCGCCGCCAAGTCCACCGTCCGGACGGACGGCGGCGGTTGGCGCTTCAGCGCGGCGCCGCCGGTGCTCAGCGAGGTGTCCGACCTGACGGCCGGGGCGGTGGCCGCCGCACTCGCGCCGTACGTGGCGACGGTGCCACCGGAGCTCCACCCGCTGCTGTCCCGGTACCGGGTGGAGGACGTGGCGTTCCGGGTGGTGGGCACGGGCAGTGTCGGCACCCGCTCCTATGTGGTGCTGCTGACGGACCACCGCGAGCAGCCGCTGGTACTGCAGGTGAAGGAGGCGCGCCCGTCGGTGCTGCTGCCGCACCTGGCGCGCGCCGGCTACCCGGTGCCCGCGGACGGCCACGAGGGCCGCCGGGTGGTGCTGGGCCAGAAGCGGATGCAGGTGGTCAGCGACACCCTGCTCGGCTGGACCACGGTGGACGACCTGCCGTACCAGGTGCGGCAGTTCCGCAACCGGAAGGGTAGCGTCGACCCGGCCGCGCTGCTGCCCTCCCAGCTGGACGACTACGCGCGGATCACCGGCGCCCTGCTGGCCCGCGCGCACGCGCACACCGCCGACCCGGGCCTGGTCGGCGGCTACTGCGGCAAGAACGAGGCGCTGGACGAGGCGGTCGCCGCCTTCGCGGTGGCGTACGCGGACCGCACCGAGGCGGACCACGCCGACCTGGTGGCCGCGATCCGCTCGGGCCGACTGCCCGCCGAACAGGGGGTCTGACCGGCCCGGACCCGGACCCGGATCGGGCTGCGCCCGGGGTACGGCCGTGCCGCACCCCGGGAGTGCAGCCGTGCCGGGATCGGCCTGCGCCCGGGCCAGTCCGTCCGGGTCAGTCCGTCCGGGCCAGTCCGTCCGGGTCAGTCCGTCCGGGCCAGTCCGTCCGGGCCAGTCCGTCCGGTCGGCGGGGCTACCGTTCAGGAACGGCGCGACTGCCGCGATGAACTCGGCCGGCCGGTCGCGGTGCACCAGGTGCCCGGCCTCGATCGTGACCACCCGGCAGTCCGGGAGGAGGCCGGGAAGCTCGGCGATGCGGTCCTGCGGGACGTGGCTCGCGGGTCCGCCGGCGACCACCAGGGTCGGCGCGGTGATCCGGCCGAGGCCCGCGAGCCAGGCGGGGTCGGGGGTGTCGATCTGGGCCTTGACCGCCTTCACCACGGCCCAGTCGAAGTCCACCGGACCGTCCGGCGCGTCGGCGACGGGGCTCGCGGGGCGCGGGTACGGCGCCGGGATGTCCTCCAGCACCAGTCGGCCGACGCGGTCCGGGTGGGCCTGAGCGAACAGGTGGGCGACGACGCCGCCCATCGAGTGCCCTACCAGGTCGATCCGGTGGAGTCCGAGCGCGTCGAGAAAGCCGGTCAGGTCGTCGCGCATCTCCGGGAGGCCGTAGCGTCCCGGCCGACTGCTGCGGCCGTGACCGCGCAGGTCGAGGGCGTAGGTGCGATGGTCCGGGGCGATCGCGGGCAGGACGTTCTCCCAGTCGCCCGCGTTTTCGCCGAGCGCGTGCAACAGGACCAGTGGCGGCGCGCCCGCCGCACCCTGCACACGGTAGGCCAGCGTGACATCGGCGAGTTCCACGGTCGCATGATCAGCCATACCGCCGACCGTACGCCGGTCCGCACACCGTACGGATGCTGTTCGCCGTACGCACAACGGTGTGCGGCCCCCGTCCGCACGACGTTCGGGCGGCGCACGGTGTGCGGACAACGCACGCTGTTCGTACGGCGCACGTACACCGTGCGGACGGTCACGCACGCCGTACGGCCTCCGAACGGTGTTCGGCACGCGCACACCGTTCGGGCGCAGCACGCCGCTCGGGCCGCGCACTGCCCGCGCACCCGACGAACGAACAGGACGGCGGCGACGACGGGACAGGAGCCCCGCCGTCGACGCCGCCGTACGACCGCTCAGCGCTGTGCGCCCACCGCGTCCGTGGTAGCCGGCTCCTCCGCCGCGGCCTCGATCGCGGCCGAGGCCCGGGCCGCGTACACCGAGGCCACGACCGCCAGTCCGGCGACGGCCGCGCAGACGGTGCTGGCCCAGAGGTACGCGGTGCGGTGTCCGGCGCCGCCGTCGGTGGCCCGCAGGTAGAGGCCGGAGAGGGCGGAGACGCAGACCGCCGCCGAGATGCGCTGCGACATCTGGAGGATGCCGCCGCCCACCCCCGCCGCCTCGGCGGGCGCGTGGCGCAGCACGTACGCCTGGTTGGTGGCGGCCATCACGCCGGTGGCGACGCCGCCGATCAGCTGGATGCCCGCGAGGAGCAGCGGGAGGGCGACGGCCGGTGCCCAGCGGGCGACGAGTCCGCCGACGAGCAGCGAGGCTGCCGAGGCGGCCATCCCGAGGGTGACGGTCTTGCGGCCGAAGCGCTGGACGACCCGCCAGGCCATGGCCGAGGCGAACCCGAAGGCCACCGCCGAGGGCAGGGCGACCAGGGAGGCGCCGAGGGCGGACATGCCGAGGCCGTCCTGGAGGAACATCACCAGGATGAGTCCGGCGGCGATCGAGGAGCCGAACTGCGCCATCGCCACGGTGGTGCCCAGCGCGTAGGGCGCGGAGCGGGCGAGGGCCGGGTGGATCAGCGGGTGTCCGCCGGAGCGGGAGTAGCGGCGCTGCCACCACACCAGCAGGGCGACGAGTGCGCAGGCGGCGACGGCGAAGCCCAGCCAGCCGGTCCAGCCGGGCGGTTGGACGAAGGGCAGCATGAGCGCCACGGTGAGGGCGCCGACGAGCAGCAGGCCGACGAGGTCGAGGTCGGCGTGCCCGGCGCTGGGGCGCGGGCGGGGCAGGTAGCGGGCGGCCAGCAGGACGGTGAGCAGCCCGAACGGGACGTTGATCAGGAAGGTGACCCGCCAGCCGTTCTCCGGACCGAAGGCGGCGAGCATCAGGCCGCCGACGGGCGGTCCGAGGGTGGCGGCGAGTCCGCCGACCACCATGTAGAGGCCGAGGGCGCGGGTGCGGAGCTGTCCGGTGAAGACGTCCTGCATGGTGCCGATCATCTGGGAGTTGACCAGGCCGGCGCCGGCGCCCTGGAGGAGGCGGGCGGCGACCAGCACCCAGGGTTCGGTGGCGGTGGCGGAGACCAGGCTGACGGCGGTGAACAGGGCGAGCCCGGTGACGAAGAACCACTTGCGGCCCTTGACGTCGCCGAGGCGTCCGCCGGGGATGAGGGCGAGTCCGAAGGCGAGCGAGAACCCGGCGACGATCCACTGGAGGTGGGCGGGCTGGGCGTGCAGGCTCTCCCGGAGCGCCGGGATCGAGGTGTTGAGGACGGACTGGTCGAGCAGCGTGGTGAAGCCGCCCGCCACGCACACCAGCAGAACGCGGCGGCCGGCGGCGTCGAAGCGCTCAGCCACGGCGCACGCCCGTTCCGCGGTACGCGCACCCGCCGGATGCGGCGCCCCCGGTTGTCGCACCCAGGTGTATCGGCTCAGCGGGTATCGGTCCCACGGGTATCGGTCCCGTGGGCGCCGCGTCGGCCGCGGCCGGACATTCGCCGCTCATGGCAGCACCACCACGAGGGCGTAGCGGGCGTCCTGCGGCCCGGTGCTGCGGAAGCGGCTGGTGGTGGACACGAAGCGCAGGCAGTCGCCCGCTGCGAGCGCGTGCGGCTCGCCGTCGATGGTCAATTCCAACTCCCCCTCCAGAAGCCAGAGATGGTGCTCCAGGCCGGGCACCGACGGCTTGTCGTACGTGATGTCGGCGCCGGTCGGCAGTCGGCCTTCGATGATCTCGGCGCGCAGGGCGCCGTGCGGCGGGGAGACCGCGCGCCGGACGAAGCCGGTGGACTCGTCCCGCCAGACCTGCTGTTCGCCGGAGCGCACCAGCCGGGCCGGGGCGGACTCGACCTCGGAGAGCAGCCGCGACATGGTCCGCCCGTAGACGGCACAGAGGCGGCCGAGCAGGGCGGCGGTCGGGCTGACCTCGGCCCGCTCGACCCGGGAGAGGGTGGAGCGGCTGACGTCGGCCCGTCGGGCGAGTTCGTCGAGTGTCCAGCCTCGTTCGAGGCGGAGTTCGGCGAGCCTGGTCGCCAGTCGCTCGTCGGCGGCCGTTTCGGTTCCCATATCTGCGAGGCTATCCCAGATCCGGGAGCGTCTTCCAGGAGCTTTCCGGCCGACGTTCCGCCGGGCCGCGCGCAGAGGTCGCCGGGAGCCGGAACGTCGGGAACCGGAACGCCGGGGCGCCAGGCGTCGTACGCCACGCACCAGACGCCACACACCAGACGCCGCGCCCTGAACGCCGGTACCGGTGAACGGGCCGCGGCGGGCCGGTTCTTCACGGCGCGGTCGGCGGTTGTTCACGGCTCCGTACCGTTTCGTCCGGGGCCCTTCCGCCGCGATCCGGTGATCGTATGATGTCCGCTGGTCAGCGGGCCCTTCCTGGGCCCGGCGCACGAGGGGGGACCATGTTCGGCATCATCAGGCCCTGCAAGCACCGCCTGTCCGAACGCCTTCAGGCGTCCTGGATGGCACACCTCTGCGGGCTCTGTCTGGCCCTGCGCGACGACCACGGCCAGCTGGCCCGGACGGCCACCAACTACGACGGTCTGATCATCTCCGTCCTGGTGGAGGCGCAGAGCGCCCGCGAGGACGGTTCCTGGCGCCGTACGGCCGGCCCGTGCCCGCTGCGCGGTATGCGTACCGCCTCGGTCGCCAAGGGCGAGGGCGCGCGGCTGGCCGCCGCGGTGTCGCTGGCGCTCGCCTCGGTGAAGATCCGCGACCACGTCGAGGACCGCGACGGCGTCTTCGCCCGCCGTCCGGTGGCCGCCGGGGCCCGGCGGGTCACCGGCCGCTGGGACCGGAAGAGCGCGGGCAGCGCGTCCGCGGTGGGCTTCGACACCGGCGTGCTGCTGGAGGCCGCGGCCCGACAGGGCGCGTTGGAGCGGGGACTGCTGCCGGGGGCGTCCGTCCTGCTGGTCACCGAACCCACCGAGAGCGCCACTGCCGCCGCCTTCGCGCACACCGCGGTCCTCGCCGGACGACCGGGCAACGCGACCGCGCTCGCCGAGGCCGGCCGGCTCTTCGGCCGCCTCGCCCACCTGCTCGACGCCGCCGAGGACCAGGCCGCGGACGCCGCCAACGGCGCCTGGAACCCGCTCACCGCCACCGGTACCGACCGCGCCGAGGCCGAACGCCTCTGCCGGGACGCCGTCCACGGCATCCGGCTGGCCCTGCGCGAGGTCGAGCTGACCGACCGCGCTCTGGTGCACGTCCTGCTGGCGCACGAGACCGAGCGGGCGGTCGAGCGGGTCTTCGGCCCGGCCGCGCACGGCGCGAGCTGCAGCACCCGGACCGCCGGGACCGAGACGGCCGGAACGGCGACGGCCGGGACTGCGACGGCCTTGACTACACCGGCCGACCTGACGAAGCCCACGGCCGGACCGGCGGGGCCGGTCGGTTCCAACCCCTATGAGGCGCCGCCGCGCCAGAACCCGGACCAGGCTCCGCCGGCCGGCCCGGGCGCGCCGATGCCACCGTGGGTGCCGCAGGGTCCCGGCTTCACCCCGCCCGGCAGCCCGCGTCCGCCGCACCGCAACCTGCTGGCCGGGTGCGCGGTCTGGGCCCTGATGGCCTGCACGTGCCAGCTGCTCTGCTGCGAGCACAACGACCCGTTCACGCACGAGCGCAAGGAAGGCTGGTGCCAGCGGAACTGCGACTGCGGGGACTGCTGCGACGGGTGCGACTGCTGCAGCAACTGCTGCGAGGGGTGCGACTGCTGCGACTGCGGGTGCGACTGCTGACACCCCCGCGAGCTCCGGTGGCACGGGGCGGCTCCGGGTCTCCCGGGGCGGCCCCGGATGCGGTTCAGCCCTCGACCGTGAACGGCGGCACCCGGGGAGTCTGCCCGCGCTGCCAGAGCGGCACCACCACCGGCACCGACCCGACCACCGCCACCGGCACCGGCCCAACCGCCACCGGCGCCGGTACCGCGCCCGTCAAGGGCACCCCCGACGCAACCCCGACCCCGGTCCCGCTCCCGCGCCCGGCCCCCGTGGTCGGCGTCGGCCCCCGTCTGGTACCGAGGTCACGCATCGGGGCCCGCAGCCGTCGCGGCCCGGCGGTCCGCCGCCAGCGAGTTCTGCAGTTTGGCCAGCAGCAGGCGGAAGGCCAGGGTGTCCTGGTCGGTCATCCGTCCCTCGGTGCCGTGACCTCCATGGCCGCCTTGGCCGCCCTGGACCGTGGGAACACTGCGGCGGTGGCCGTCGGGTCCGGTGGTGCCGTCGAGGGTGCCGGTGCGGTGCGTGAGATGTGAGCCGTGGGTGCCGTTCATGCCGCCGACGCTAGGGCGTGACGATCAACGGCCGATAAACTGCGGCCGGGGGTGCCCGAACCGCCGTCAGGCCCGGCCGAGCACCCGGTCGACCGCGATCTCGATGACCACCCGGTCGGGGTTGACCCGCGGCTCCCGGTACCGCTCGGCGTAGCGCCGTTCGGCGTCGGCCACGTCCTCCGGGGCGTCCCTAACGACCGCGACGCCCTCCAGGGTCGACCAGCGCGCCCGGTCCACCTGGCAGACGGCCACCCGCGCGCCGCCGTCCCCCGCCTCCAGCACGTTGAGCGCCTTGCGGCTGGTCCGGCTGGTGATCACCCGGGCGGTGGCGTTCTCCGGGTCGAAGGTGACGCCGACCGGGACCACGTGCGGCGAGCCGTCGGGACGGTGCGTGGTGAGCGTGGAGATGTGCCGCTCGCGCCAGAAGGCGAGGAAGGCGTCGTCGAGTGCGCGCGGATCGTGGGCCATGCCCGCGATCGTACGACGGCCCGCCCGGCCCCCTCGGACCGGGCCGGTCGTGCGCACCGTCGGGAGCAGCGACGCGGCCCCGACACCCCGGCACCCCGGCACAACCGGGGCCGGCCCGCACCGGGGCCGGCGTGCACCTGGCCGGCGTGCACCTGGCTTAGGTGAACCCGGCCGGCCGTGGGCGC
>NZ_JBSGXP010000148.1:0-21473 GCF_053610105.1 Kitasatospora sp. NPDC054939
GCCCCGGTCGGCCCTCGTCGGGGCCGGCCGGGGCACCGCCCCTCAGCCGGTCAGCGTCAGCCGGTCAGCGCAGGTCGAAGCGGTCGAGGTTCATCACCTTGTCCCACGCCGCCACGAAGTCCCGGACGAACTTCTCGTCGGCGTCCGCGGACGCGTAGACCTCGGCGAGGGCGCGCAGCTGGGAGTTGGAGCCGAAGACGAGGTCGACGGCGGTGGCCGTCCACTTCACCTCGCCCGTCGCGTGGTCACGCCCCTCGAAGACGTTCGCCTCCGTTTGCGAGGCCTTCCACTGGGTGCCCATGTCGAGCAGGTTGACGAAGAAGTCCGTGGTCAGCGCCTCCGGACGCTGCGTGAGGACTCCGTGCGCCAGGCCCCGGTGGCCGGTGTTCAGCACGCGCATGCCGCCGATCAGGACCGTCATCTCGGGGGCGGTGAGCGTCAGCAGGTTCGCCCGGTCGAGCAGCAGGGTCTCCGGGGAGAGCTTCTCGCCGTGCCGGAGGTAGTTGCGGAAGCCGTCCGCGCGCGGTTCGAGGACCGCGAACGACTCGACGTCGGTCTGCTCCTGCGAGGCGTCGGTGCGGCCCGGCGCGAACGGGACCGTCACGGTGTGCCCGGCGTTGCGGGCGGCCCGCTCGACGGCGGCACAGCCGCCCAGCACGATCAGGTCCGCGAGCGAGACCTTCGTGCCGTCGGACCGGGCGGCGTTGAAGTCCCGCTGGATCTCCTCCAGCTTGCGCACGGTGCCGGCGACCTCGGGGAGGTTGTTGGCGTCCCAGTCCTTCTGCGGTGCCAGGCGCAGGCGGGCGCCGTTGGCCCCGCCGCGCATGTCGGTGCCGCGGAAGCTGGCCGCTGCCGCCCACGCCGTGGTGACCAGCTGACCGATGCCCAGGCCGGAGTCGAGGATCCGCTCCTTGAGGGCCGCGACGTCCTGCTCGGTGACGAGTGCGTGGTCGACGTCGGGGACCGGGTCCTGCCACAGCTGGGGTGCGGGCACCCACGGGCCGAGGTAGCGGGTGACGGGGCCCATGTCGCGGTGCAGCAGCTTGTACCAGGCCTTCGCGAACGCCTCGGCGAGCTGCTCGGGGTGCTCGTGGAAGCGCCGGCAGATCGGCTCGTACACCGGGTCCTGGCGCAGCGCGAGGTCGGTGGTCAGCATCATCGGGGCGTGTCGGCGGGCCGGGTCGTGGGCGTCGGGCACGGCGTCCTGGGCGGCGGGGTCGGTGGGCTTCCACTGCTTGGCCCCGGCGGGGCTGGTGGTCAGCTCCCACTCGTAGCCGAACAGGTTGTCGAGGTAGCCGTTGTCCCAGGTGGTCGGCGCGGTCGTCCAGGCGCCCTCCAGGCCGCTGGTGAGGGCGTTGGCGCCCGAGCCGCTGCCGTGGGTGTTGTGCCAGCCGAGGCCCTGCTCCTCCAGCGGGGCGGCCTCCGGCTCGGGCCCGAGGTACGACGGGTCGACGGCGCCGTGGCATTTGCCGAAGGTGTGGCCGCCGATGATGAGTGCGGCGGTCTCCTCGTCGTTCATGGCCATCCGCCCGAAGGTCTCCCGGATGTCCCGGGCGGCGGCCAGCGGGTCCGGATTGCCGTTGGGGCCCTCCGGGTTCACGTAGATCAGGCCCATCTGCACGGCACCGAACGGGTTGGCCAGATCCCGTTCGCCGCTGTAGCGCTCGTCGCCGAGCCAGGTGTCCTCGGGGCCCCAGAAGACCTCCTCGGGCTCCCAGATGTCCGGGCGTCCGAAGGCGAAGCCGAACGTCCGGAACCCCATGGACTCCATGGCGCAGTTCCCGGCGAAGACCAGCAGGTCGGCCCAGGAGATCTTCTGCCCGTACTTCTGCTTGACCGGCCAGAGCAGCCGCCGTGCCTTGTCCAGGCTCGCGTTGTCCGGCCAGCTGTTGAGCGGCGCGAACCGCTGGGCGCCGCTGCCTCCGCCGCCCCGGCCGTCCGCGGTGCGGTAGGTCCCGGCGGCGTGCCAGCTCATCCGGATGAACAGCGGCCCGTAGTGCCCGTAGTCGGCGGGCCACCAGTCCTGCGAGTCGGTCATCAGCGCGATGACGTCCCGCTTCAGCGCCTCCACGTCCAGGCCGGTGAACGCGGCCGCGTAGTCGAAGTCCTCGCCCAGCGGGCTGGAGCGGGGTCCGTGCTGGTCCAGCACCTGCAGGTCCAGCCGGTCGGGCCACCAGTCCCGGTTCGACCGGGGGCGGCCCGTCACGGGGGTGGGGGAGGGAATCGCCGGGTTCTCACTCTCGCTGCCGGACACGTCCGCCCCTTTCATGGATCAGTCGGTCATGTCAACCCTTTCGCCCGTATGCTCCCCCACCCCGGACTCCAGCTGCGGGAGGAACACGCACAACGCCGCCACCCGCGATGTCGAGGAGCCAGGCCCGGTCGATGCGCAGGATCACGCCGCGTCCGCCGCGCCGGCGGGCGGTGCGGGCGCACGGTGGAGGCACCGTGCGCCCGCCGGGGCGGGTCAGTCGATGGCGTCGAGGACCTCGCCGAGGTCGACGAACTTGAAGCCGGTCGCTTCGCGGTCGCCGTCGCCGGGGGTCTCCTTGCCGTCCTGGACGACGAGCAGGCCGTGGGGGTAGCGGGTGCCGAGGGGGGCGTTGAGGGCGGCGGCCCCGTCGCAGACCTCGGAGCCGTCGAGGGCGGTGGAGGCGGCGGTGATGCGGAAGGCGCCCTCGTACTCGTTGTCGTCGTCGCGCTCGCGGTCGTAGGCGACGAAGGTGTCGTCGCCCTGGCTGGAGGCGAGGAGGTAGCCGTCGCCGTCCGGTTCGGTGACCAGGGTCAGGCCCTCGACGTCGGCGCTGAGGCGCTTGCCGCCGTAGCCGGGGTCGGCGCCGGGGGTGCACTCCTCGGTCTGCTCGTCGTAGGTGCCGGGGACGCCGTACTCGCGGACCTTGTCGATCAGCTTCGGCGTGCCGGTGAGGCCCGCGTCGATGCGCCAGATGCCGACGTCCTCCTGGCCCGCGTACAGGGTGCCGTCGGCGGGGTCGACGACCATGCCCTCGACCTGGGGCAGTTCGCCCGGCTCGGCGCAGGGCGTCCAGGTGGTGCCGTTGGGCAGGCGGAAGGAGGAGGGGAGGTCGATCGTGCGCACCTGGCGGTAGTCGACGGTGCCGGCCGGGGTGGCGAGCAGTTCGAGCAGCGCGACCCGGGTGCGGTTGCGCTGGCTGACCAGGGCGTAGGTCCGGCCGGTCTTGCGGTCGGTCCAGGTGGCGAGGCCGTACGTGGTCTTCTGGTCGTTGATCTCGGCCTGGTCGGCGGAGAACACGGGCCGCACGCCCGGGTCCGTCACGTCGGTGAGCGGGCCGCCGGGCTTGTCCCGGTCGATGCGGTAGATCCGCAGCCGGTCGTTGCCGCGGTCGCTGACCACGGCGACGTCGGCGCGGCCCCCGGCCAGGCGCAGGCCGTGGAGGAGGTCGACGTTGTTGAAGCGGCCGGGTGCGTCGTCGGCGCCCGGTCCGGCGGGGGCGGGGATCGACTGGACCTGGCGGGCGTCCAGGTCGTAGACCCGCAGGCCGCCCTGTTTGGCGGTGGCGACGACCAGGCTGCGGCCGGGGTCGGCGGCGTTGCGCCAGATCGCCGGGTCGTCCGCGTTGGCGTCGCCGCCGGCCTCGTCGTCGAACAGCGGCGCGGTCTCGGCGGTGGGCCGGATGCCGGTGATCCCGGAGGCCTCGGCCGGGAGGGCGAAGGAGGTCGCGAGTGCCGTACAGAGGACGATGGCGGACGTGCGAGCAGCCAGACGTAGCGTCATGTTTCTTCCTTGGTGAGGGAATTGCCCTGAAGGGAAGACCCTGCCGCCGAAGGTTGACCTGCCCACGACGAGCTGTCGACCAACGGCTGAACTCGTCGCGAAGCCCTCAAGGGACGGGCGGACCGCGAGCCGCGAGCTTGCCCTGCGCGGGGCGGGCGGTGCCGCGCCCCGACGCACTGCGCTGGTCCGGATGCCAGCGTGGGGATGCGGCCGACGGGACGCGCGGCAAGGTTGGGGGGATGGACATCGTTGTCGTACTGGAACTCGATACGCCGAGCAACGTCCGGGTCCTGCAGCCCGACCACACGCCGGCGGACCCCGACAACCCGGTGCGCCGCGCGCACACCGCGCCCGCGGAATCCTCGGGCGCCTGCGGGCCCCGCACCCTCTGCGGCCTGGACACCTCCGACATGACCCTCGCCCCGTACCGGGCCGTCGGCGGTCGGCCGCGCTGGCACACCTGCAGCACCTGCCAGGCCTCCACGGCGAAGGCCGCACCCGTCGCCCGCGAGCCGGCCGCCCCGGAATCCCCCGAGCAGGACGCGCCGCCCCCGGAGACGACCGCGGAGGAGTCCTCGCAGACGCCCGACACCTGAGTGCGCCCGGCACCTGGGCGCGCCCGGCGCCCGAGCCGAGCGCGCGCCGTGGGCGCCCGCCGCCGACCGCCGGGGCGCGGACCTCCCCGACCACCTCCACCGGCAGCCGGGAGGACGCCGCGCGCCGGGCCGTCGGCTCGTGCCGCACGGGCCGGGCGGAGCGGGTTTGGGAGGTCCGTGGCCGCGCAGGCGCCCGGTGGGCGCCGTCTCCCTGTGCCGGCGGGTGGCGGCGCCTCCCGGCCCAGTCCCGCGTGCGGCCGGCCCGCCGGGCGGCGACGCTGGCGGTAGGACGTGAAAGGGGCCCGTGATGGCCAGACCCGTATGGACCGGCGTGCTGACCTTCGGCTTGGTCACCGTGCCCGTCGCCCTGTACACCGCCACCTCCAGCCACAACGTGCGCTTCCACCAGCTGGAGCGCGGCACCTCCGACCGGGTGCGCAACAAGCGGGTCAACGAGCGCACCGGCAAGGAGGTGGAGTTCGGCGAGATCGTGAAGGGCTACGAGGTCGCCGAGGGCGAGTACGTGATCGTGGAGCCGGACGAACTGGAGCAGATCTCCCCCGGCCGCTCCCGCACCATCGACATCGCCGGTTTCGTCGACCTCGAACAGGTCGACCCGATCTTCTTCGACAAGACGTACTACCTCGGCCCCAAGAGCAAGGAGTACGCGAAGGTCTACAGCCTGCTCGTCGAGGCCCTCCAGCACTCCGGCAAGACGGGGCTCGCGATGTTCGCCATGCGCGGGCGCGAGTACCTCACCGCCGTACGCTCCGAGGCCGGGCTGCTGGAACTGCACACCATGCACTTCGCCGACGAGGTCCGCGATCCGCACACCGAGGTCGACAACCTGCCCGAGGAGGTCAAGCTGACCGCCCAGGAGGTCAAGACCGCCGAGCAGCTCATCGGGATGCTCGCCGTCGACTGGGACCCCGACCAGTGGCACGACACCTACGAGGACCAGGTCAGGAAGCTCATCGAGGACAAGCTCGCCGGCCGGCAGGTCGCCGTCTCCACCGGCCCCGAACCCGAGGCCACCAACGTCATCGACCTCATGGACGCCCTGCGCCGCTCCCTCGAAAGCGCCGGCAAGTCCCCCGAGGACGAGGCCCCGGCCGAGAAGGCCCGCGCGGCGAAACCGTCGCCCGGCCGCACCACCCGCTCGCCGAAGACCGCGGGAGGCAGGAAGACCACCTCCGCCAAGGCCCAGGCCGGCACGAAGGGCTCGGCGAAGAAGCGCGTCAGCGCGACCGGCAAGCAGCAGCTCGACAAGCTCACCAAGGCCGAGCTCTACAAGCGCGCCAGCGACCTGGACGTCCAGGGCCGGTCCGCCATGACCCGCGACGAACTCCAGGCCGCCCTCGAACAGGCCGCCCGCCCGCACCGCGCCGCCTCCTGACAGCGGCCGCGGCGCGGCCGCGGCGCACCTGCGGCGGCGGGCGCGGCCCGCCTCCCGCCGAGCGGGCCCGAACCACCGCTGCCGCCGTACGCACCGCTCGGCGCACCGCCCGACGACGCGCCCGACACGCCGCCGCGGCGCGACCCGCTGAGCGTCCCGCGTCCCGAATCCTTGGTGCACTACCTTTCTGCCGTGCAGTCAGGCCGCGGCCGAGCCCGCTGCGGTGTCCCCACGAGGGCTTGCACCCCACCTCGCAGAAGGCCACGTGATGACCACTCAGATCCCCACCACGATCGACGCGGTGATCTCCGGCATGGAGCAGATCGACGCCGAACTCGACCCCCGCGACGGCGTGGCCTGCTTCAACCGCGTCTACCTGAAGGTCACCAAGCTCATCAAGGACCACGTCACCGCCGGCACCTTCAAGGACAACGCCTTCCTGGAGCGGATGGACGTCATCTTCGCCGGGCTGTACCTGCGCAACGCCGAGGCCGCCAGGGCCCGCCGCCCGGTCGACCCGTCCTGGCAGCCGCTCTTCGCCGCCCGCGGGAACTGGGTCATCTGGCCGATCCAGTTCGCCCTGGCCGGGATGAACGCCCACATCAACCACGACCTCGCCCTCGCGGTCGTCGAGACCTGCAAGGAACGGAACACCACCCCCGACACCCTGCCGGTCCACGACGACTACGAGAAGGTCAACGACCTGCTCGCCGGTGTCGAGGCCGAGATCCGCGCCGACTTCGAACTGCAGGTGGTGAAGCTCGCCACGGGACCCGCCGAGACCCTCAAGCACGCGGTGTCCGCCTTCAGCATCTCCTCGGCCCGCGAGACCGCCTGGATCAACGCCACGCTGCTCTGGGACGCGCGCAACAACCCGGTCAAGTACGGGCTCCAGCTCACCGCCATCACCGCGGGGGTGAACTCCAGCAGCCAGCTGATCGTCGTCCCGGTCGTCCCGCCGCCAACCGCGTAGTACCACACCTCCGCTGTTCCCCGCCGTGGCCGACCGACGCCGGCCACGGCGGGCGCGTCCCCGCGCCGGGCGGACCGCGACCGGTTGCGGCCCCCGGCCCCCGCGGGGTCGGGAGTCGGGGGCCGGGGACGTGCCCGCGTCCGGCGCGTGATCTGCGGGAACGCACACGGACCGGACGGTGCGGGCCCCGACGGCGGGGAGGCGGCGGCCGTGTCCGACAATGGGGCCGGCCCGTGCGCACACGCACGGGCTGGGGGCGCGCCGTCGGGCGCGGGAACGGGGAGGGTGACGGGATGCCGGTGCGCGCGGTGGGACGCGGCGCGGTCGCGGGAGTGGCCGTGGGGCTGGTCGTGGTGCTGGCGGCGGGGTGCGGTTCCCGCAGCGCCTCGGACACGGGGTCGGACACGGGGTCGGGGACGGGGACGGGGACGGGGACGCAGGGCGGCACGGCTGCGGCGCGGGTGCCGAGCGCGGCCCCCGCCACCACCCGGCCCGGGCCCGCCGAACTGCTCGCGCAGCACGACGCGAGCTTCCCGGACGTGGCGGCCCGTTGCACGGGTGTCGGGGCCACGGCGCTGCCGCCGCCGTCGGTCCCGGCCGGGGTGCCGGCCGACCCGATGGCGCAGAAGTACGCCGAGAACAACGCCTTCAAGCAGGCCCGCGCCCTGCAGGCCGACGAGAAGTGCCGCGGTGACGCCCATGCGGCGCGCCTGGCCGCCGCGCTGAAGGCCACCGGGCGCAGCGGCGCCGCGCTGGGCGAGGCCGGGTTGAAGGCCGAACTCGACCGCCTGGGCTACCCGTCGCAGAGCGCCAGGACGTACGGCTCCGCCACGACGGTGGGCTTCTCCCTGTGGATCCCCGGGCCGGGCCCCTGCCTGACCGGGACGTCGACCACCGAGACCGTGGTGCGGGCCCACGGCCCGTACCTGGAGGGCGGCTGCACCGAGCCGCGGGGCGGGCACTGACCGGCCGCCCCGCCGGGTCGTCGCGCAGCGGCTCGGTGCCCCTCGCCGGTGGCGGTCACGGGGCCTCCGGGGCGGGTGCACCGGGCGGACGGAGGGACAGCCGCCAGACCTGGGTCCCCCCGGTGTCGGCCGGGTCGGGGCCGTCGGCGGGGCGGCGGCCGTGGCGGGTGAAGCCGGCGCGGGCCGCGACGGCGCCGCTGGCGCGGTTGGCGATCTCGTGGACCACCTCGACGTACTCGACGCCGGGGAGCCGGGCGGCCTGGTCGACCAGCGCGCGTACGGCCCGGGTCGCCACGCCGCGGCCGGTGGCGGCCGGGTGCAGCCAGTAGCCGATCTCGCAGCCGCCGTCCGGGCCGCCCTCCCGTCGGAACAGCTGGCAGGCCCCGACGATGCCCGCGCCGAGGACGACGGCGTAGGTGAACTCCCGCCCGCACTCCCAGCCCTCCTCGCGCTTGTCCAGGAACGCGGCGGTGCTGGCGCGGCTGTGGTCGACCGCCCAGGGCATCCACGGGCTCAGGTGCTCCCGCGCCTCCTCGATGACCCGGTACAGCTCGGGGAGGTCTGCCTCCCGCCGGAATCGGCGCAGCGTCACGTCGCCCAGTTCGATCACGTGCTGTGGAAGGTCCATGGTCGGAGGATCGCGCGCGGCCGGCGTTGCGGGCAACGGGGCCTCGGGGCCTGCGGGTGCCTCCGGCGGCTGCGCCATACGGGAACCGGGCGGAATCCGGGCGGGAACCGGGCAGGTTGTCCCGGTGGGGACGGGACCAGGACGGGGCCAGGACCTCATGCGGCCCGCACCCCGGGGCGACCAGAGTGGGGAGCAGCCGATCGGTTCAACACCCCGCACCGACCATGGAGTTCACCATGCCAGGCACAACCGTCAAGACAGCGACGGCCCTCGGGCTGACGGCCGTCCTCGGCATCGCCACCCTCACCGTCGCGGCGCTGCGATCCTCCGGGACCCGTCCCGCATCCACCCCGTCGCCGGCCCGTTGCCCGAACTGGCCGAACTGCGACCTCGCCAAGGCCGCCGAGGAACCCAGGTGCCCGAACTGGCCCAACTGCGGCTGACTCCGTCGGCACGGGCCGCTCCCGCGGCGCCGCCGCTCGACGAGACTCCGCTGCCCCACCGGCCCCGACGCGCCCCGCGCGTCGGGGCTCACCCCTGCTCCCCGGGCGTCCAGGGCAGCACCGCGTACACCCGGGTCCCGGGGTCGAGCGCCCCGACCGTACAGCTGCCGCCGATCTCGGCGGCCCGTTCGCTCATCGACCGCAGGCCCACGCCGGGGTGCTCGGGGGGCCCGGCGAAGCCGAGCCCGTCGTCGTCGACGGTGAGCACCAGCCGCCCGTCCTGCGCGGCGACGGCGACCCGGGCGTGGCCGGCGTGGGCGTGGCGCACCACGTTGTTGAGGGCCTCGGCCGCGATCCGGTAGACGGCGACCTCGATGGCCGCGGGGAGCGCCGGGAGGGCTTCGGGCGTCAGCCGGACGGTGACGGCCAGGCGGCGCGAGCTGAAGGTCTCGCCCAGGTTGCGCAGCGCCCCGGACAGGCCGTGCTGGCCGAGGGCCGCCGGGCCGAGCCGGCCGGTGATCTGCCGGACCTCCTTGACGGCCAGGTCCAGCTGGTCGGAGAGGGTGGCCAGGGTCGCGCTCACCGTCTCCTCCCGGACCGGCATCGCGGCGGCGTTCTCGACCCGCAGGCGCAGGCCCGCGAGCAGGGGGCCCAGCCCGTCGTGGATGTCCCTGCGGAGCTGGCGCCGCTCCTCCTCCCGGGCTGCCACGATCTGGCCCCGGCTGGCCCGCAGGTCCTCCAGCAGGTGCAGCGAGGCGACGGTGGGTGCGGCCTGGTCGGCGAGCGAGCCGAGGACGTCGGTGTCCCGCTGGTCCAGCTCCGACTGCCCGGTCCGCAGGCCCACCGTGAGCCGGCCGATCTCCTCGCCGCGGTGGACCAGGGGGAAGCCCTGGCCGTCCGCCGGTGCGCCGACGGCGGCGAGGGTCCGCTCGCCGGCCCGGGTGCGGACCGTCAACCGGACCCCGGGCAGCCGGAGTTCCTCCGCCACGGTGGTGCAGAGCGTCGTGGGGACGTCCTGCGGGTCGACCACCTGGCCGACCCGGACGGCCAGCGTGCGGAGCACCCGGTACGGGTGTGCCCGGTTGCCGTAGTAGAGCCGGTCGACGAGGCCGACCGCCCACCGGGTGGCTCTCGGCAGGACGGCCGACAGCGCGAGGAGGCCGGCCAGCAGCAGCAGCGCCTGCAGGCCGCGCCAGGGGAAGAGCAGTCCCGAGAGGACGGCGGCGAGCAGGACGAACGCCACGGTCAGACCCGCGGCCACCAGCAGCCCGACCAGCACCCGGCGGGCCGCCCGGTCGAGCCGCCAGGAGCCGTCCCGGATCACCAGCAGGACCAGCACCGCACTCCACAGCGCGGAGGCCGCCACGAACAGCCACCGTGCCGCCGTGGGGCTCGGGTACGCCTGGGCGAGCGCCGTCTGGGCGCCGGCCCACAGCAGGTAGGAGCCGAGCAGGAGCAGGACGGTCCGGCGCCGCCCGGGCTCGGCGCGCCGGGTGCGGACCAGCAGCACTACGACCGCCAGGGCGACCAGGGCGTAGGAGGTGGCGAGTTGGGCGTCCCGCCAGCGCTCGATGAAGTCGCCCACCGCGTCCGCGAGCCAGGTCCCGTGGAAGGGGTTGGCCCGGCCGAAGACCGTCGGCCGGGAGAACAGGTAGCAGTCCAGGGGCAGCCGCCAGAGCGCCAGCGCACCGATGACCAGCCACCACGCGCGGTGCGGCAGCCGTCCCTCGGGCAGCCAGAGCGGCAGGGTGACGAACAGGGTCCCGAAGACCAGGAAGCCCGCCGACTGGAGCACCACCACCACGGCCACCGCCGCCGGGTCGGACACCTCCACCCAGAGCGGAGCGGCCGCCGCCCGGGGCACGATCACTCCCAGTGCGCATGCCAGCAGCACCCACCCCAGCTGGTTCCCGGGGCGGTGCGCGTGCAGCAGCACTCCCCCGGCCGCGGCCGCCAGCGCGTACCCCAGCACCACCAGTTGGTCGGCGGAGACCCCGGCGCCGGGTTCGCCGTGATGGATCAGCAGGTACCCGGCCCACAGTCCCGCCGCGGCCAGGCACAGCACCGCGCAGGCGCCCGCCAGGGTCAGCCGCGCCTGCGCGGAGGCCGGCTGCCACCGCAGCCGCGGCCCGGAACCCACCCATGTCACGGAGATCATGTCGTTCCCTCTCCACCGGTCTGACGGCAGTCTTCCGCGCCTGCCGTCCCGGCCGCCTGAGGCAGCGGTCCCGTTGCCGGAGTCCCTCCGAACGTCGTCGCGGGTCGGCGGGCCGGCGGGCAGGCGGGCCAGCGGGCAGGCGGACACCGTGGACAGCCGGGGGTCGCCGAGGGTCGGGCGGGCGTGGCGCCGGGGGTCGCCGAGGGTCGGGCGGGGGCCGCCGTGACGCACCCGCCGCCGCTGTGCCGGAACGAGCCGCTCACAGCGCCGGTGATATTGTCCGTCGATCGACAACTACGGTCCCGCATGCTCTCCGGGAGCACCGCCGACAGCACGTCGCGGCTTGGTGCAGCGGCGCTGAGCTGGGAGACTCCGCAGGGATCTCCGTCCGGGTCCTCGGTGGTCCCGTTGTCCCGCGAACGGCAACGCCCACCGACGCCCCCGGCTCCGGACGGGGGCCGGTTGCGGTGCACCGACAGGAACCACGGGAGGGCAGGCCATGACGCGCGGACACGCCAGGGCCATCGGCGATGTCGTGGCCGGGCGGTTCGAGCTCAGGGAACGCCTCGGCGCCGGCGGCATGGGCACCGTCTGGCGGGCCCACGACCCGGCACTGGAACGCGACGTCGCGCTCAAGGAGATGCGGTCGAGCGGCCACGACGATCCTGAACGGTCCGCCCACATGCGTGAGCGCGCGCTGCGCGAGGCCAAGGCCCTGGCCAGGATCAACCACCCCGGCGCGGTGGCCATCTACGAGGTCGTCGACGACCGGCCCTACCCCTGGCTGGTCATGGAGTTCGTCGACGGCACCCCGCTGGACGCGCTGCTGCGCAGCGGCGCGCTGACACCCGTCCGGGCCGCCCGCATCGGCCTGGACGTGCTCGCCGCCCTGCGTGCCGCCCACGCCGCGGGAATCCTGCACCGCGACGTCAAGCCCGCGAACGTGCTCATCCGCCCGGACGGCAGCGCCGTCCTCACCGACTTCGGCATCGCCGCCCTCCAGGGGTCCCACACCCTCACCGCCACGGGCGACCTCATCGGCTCCCCCGAGTACATCGCCCCCGAGCTCATCCGCCGCACGGAAACCGAAGCCGGCCCCGCCAGCGACCTGTGGTCGCTCGGCGTACTGCTGTACACCTGCGTCGAGGGCACCAACCCGATGCGGCGCGACTCCGTCTGGGAGGTCCTCGTCGCCGTCTGCGACGAGCCCGTACCGCCACCGCTGCGCGCCGGCCCGCTCGCCCCCGTCATCACCGCCCTGCTCACCCGGGACCCGGACCTGCGGCCGGACGCCGACGAGACCGCCGGGGCGCTCTCCGCCGTCCGGGACGGTCTGCCGACCCTCGTGGAGACCGGACCGCGCGAGGGCGTCGGCGCACCCGTCGTCGGGGACGGCGAACCGACCCGCCTGCTGCCTCCGCACACGGCCGCCGCCGACCCCGCCGGGCACCCCGCGGACACCGCCGTCGAGCCGGCCCCGGCCGCCGTACGGGCTCCGCTGCGCAAGCGGCGCCTGCCGAAGGTTCTCGCCGCCGTCGTCGCACTCGCCGCCGCCGGCGCGGGCGTCTGGGTGGCCCTGCCCGGGCCGGGCACCGGTGCCACCGGCGCCGAGCACCCCACCGCTCCGGCCGGTACGGCGTCCGGCAGCCCCACGCCGACAGCATCGGCAGCGGGCCTGTGGATCGCCCAGCTCTCGGCGATGTCCCACAGCACCGACCAGGCCGCCCGGGACAAGGAACTGCTCGCCGTCCAGAAGCAGATCCCCGGCGCCAGGCTCCTCAACAGCAACGACTGGAAGTCCCTCAACCCGGGCTACTGGGTGATCTACACCACCGGCGACTTCACGGACGGCGAGAGCGCCCTCGCCTTCTGCACCCGGTACGGGCGCAGCAAGTGCGTCGGCCGCTACCTCAGCCAGGACGCCACCGACAGCCGGTTCGTCTGCCAGCCCGGGACGGTCCCCGGACAGCCCGCCAGCCGCGAGGGCTGCCACCGCCCCTGACCGCGAGGCGTACGACCGCACCCACGACGGGGTGTTCACCGCCGTCGGTGGGCAGGCCGGCCGCGAACTCGCCGCAGGTCGCCGGTCACCTGGCCGGGGCCGAGATGCAGCAGGCGGGCCGCACCCGCCGCCACGAGGACGGGGACGAGTAGGCCGGTCCGGAGCACTCGCCGAAGGGCGCGTCCAGCGGGCGCGCCCTTCGGGGTGAGCGGGCGTGCCACCGGGGGTACGCCCGGGTGTCGCTGACGCGTACGCGGCGACCACCGCCGCAGCGTGGGTGGTACCCATCCTCCGGTCCCCCGAAAGGAACCCACCCGTGCACGTACCGCAACGCCGCCGGCTCGCCAGGGCACTGCTGGTGCCGGCGCTCGCCACCCTCCTGGCCGCGCCCCTGCTGCCCGGAGGCCCGCAGAGCGCCCGGGCCGACAGCAGGGACATCCGCCCCGACGCCACCGGCACCGCCTTCGCCTGGGGCGACAACCACTTCGGCCAACTCGGCGACGGCACCACCGCGGGCTTCAGCACCGTCCCCGGCCGCGTCTGCGCCACCGCACCCTGCACCGGGCCGCTCCAGGACGTCGTCTCCGTCGCCACGAGCGGAGGCCACAGCCTCGCCCTGCGCACCGACGGCACCGTCGTCGCCTGGGGCGACAACTTCCACGGCCAGCTCGGCGACGGCACCACCGTCCAGCGCAACACCCCCGTCCGGGTCTGCGACGTCGGACAGTCGGCGCCCTGCACCTCCTTCCTCGGCAACGTGGTGGCCCTCTCCACCGGCGGACTCCACAACCTGGCGCTGAAGGCCGACGGCACGGTCGTCGCCTGGGGCTTCAACGTCTTCGGCGAACTCGGCAACGGCACCCCGACCAGCCCCGACGTCACCATCCCGGTGACCGTCTGCGCCCCGTTCAACTGTGCCCTCCCGCTGGACGGGATCGTCGCCGTCGCGGCGGGCGGCGCCCACAGCACGGCGCTGAAGTCCGACGGCACCGTCCTGACCTGGGGCGCCAACTACGTCGGCCAGCTCGGCGACGGCACCACCACCGACCGCAACACCCCGGTGTTCGCCTGTGCCCCGGGCGAGACCGCCCCCTGCTCGGACCGGCTGGACGGCATCACCTCCCTCGCCGCCGGCGGCCAGCACAGCCTCGCCCTGCACACCGACGGCACCGTCGTAGCCTGGGGCGACAACTTCCGCGGCCAGCTCGGCGACGGCACCACCACCCTCAGCACCACCCCCGCCCTGGTCTGCGACATCGGCACCTGCGCGACCCAGCTGAGCGGCATCACCGCCATCGCCGCCGGCTCCGAGTACAGCATGGCCCTGCACTCCGGCGGCTTCGTCCGCTCCTGGGGCAGCAACCTCCGCGGCGAACTCGGCGACGGCACCAACACCGACCGCAGCCTGCCCGTACGGGTCTGCGCCCCCGGCTTCACCGCCCCCTGCCCCTCGCACCTGTCCGGGATCACCGCCATCGCGGCCGGCGGCCACAGCCAGGCCCTGCGCACCGACGGCACCCTCCGCGCCTGGGGCAGCAACTCCTCGGGCCGCCTCGGCGACGGCACCACCACCGACCGCAACACCCCGGTGGGCGTCTGCGCCCCGGGCCAGAGCGCGCCCTGCACCCGCCTCCTGGACGGCGTCACCACCGCCGTACCCGCCCTCGCCCTCAGCCGGCCCGCGGCCGACGTCGCCGTGGCCGTCACCGCCGCACCCGAGCCGATCGCCAACAACGCCCAGCTCACCTACACCGTGACGGTGCGCAACCACGGCCCGGCCGCCGCCCAGGGCGTCGTGCTGACCGACAAGCTCCCCGGCGCCGCACGCTTCGTCAGCGCCGGCACGTCCACCGGCACCTGCACCACCCCGCCCGTCGGCACCTCCGACACCGTGACCTGCGCCCTCGGCACACTCGCCGCCGGGGCCACCGCAACGGTCACCGTCACCGTCCGGGTGGTCTCCGCCGCCGGCCGGGAGATCACCAACCCCGTCGCGGCCACCAGCACCACCACCGACCCCCGCCCCGACAACAACTCCGCAGCCATCACCACACCGATCAGCTGAACCCCACCCCCTCCCGCCGCGGACGGCGCGGTGCACCCACCGTCCGCGGCCCGGGCCGGATGGCACCGAACGCGGCGCGATGATTTCTGAGCAAGCGTCAGCTCAGCGCCAATCAAAGAGAGTTGGTTGATTCACGTGCGTCGACTCGGAAGCGGCGGGCGCGGTCGCCGAACTCGCCGGCACTCCCCGGCTGTCGGTATCCCGGCCGAACCGACGGGGCACCGCCGGGTGGTCGGCGCGCCGGCTGCCTGCACGGTCGCGCAGGCACGGGGTGCACCACCGTACGGGGCTTGTGTGTTCTCGCGGGCCGATATTTCCGCAATTCGCCGTACGTCCTGCCCGGTGAGCCGTACATTCGCTGCTACGACTGATGCAAGACGACGCTGGGAGTGGTTGTGGGAAACGAGAACACCTTCGGCACGGACAGCGGTGTGGCCTCGACGATCGCCCTGTTGGAGGCGCAACTTCCCGCGGTGCGGGAGCGGTTGCGCAGGGCGGAGGCGGAACTCGCCGGCGTCACCGCGGAGCAGGACGCCATCGTCAAGGCGCTCGACGGGCTGCGGCTGCTGTCGGACACCCCCGTCGACGGCGGGGACCGGACGGAGGTCGCCGAACTGCCGTCCGCTCCGGCGGTGGAGGCGGAGGTGGTGACCGTCGCGGAGGCCGCAGTGGTCGCGGAGGCCGCGGAAGCCCTGGAGACGCCGGAGGCCGCACCGACCGTCGAGGCCACGGAGGTCGTGGCGTCGGCCGAGGCGGCAACCGAGCCGGTCGAGCCGCCGGCTGCGCCCGCCGCCGAGGAGACTGCGACCGCGAAGACCCCGGCCGCGGCCGCAGGGAAGAAGCCGGCGAAGAAGGCCCCCGCGAAGAAGGCCCCGGCCAAGCAGGCGGCCGCGACGAAGAAGGCGGCTGCGGCGAAGAAGGCCGCACCCGCCCGGGGCACGCGGGTTCCGGTGCCCGCCGCGCGGAAGGCCGCCAAGAAGGCGGCGGTGCAGGACGCCCCGTCCGGTGCCGCGGCCAAGCGCGTGCCCGCGGTCGCGAAGCCCGCGGTCGCCAAGTCCACGGTCGCCAAGTCCACGGTCGCGAAGCCCGCTGCGAAGCCGGCCGTGCAGCCGGAGCCGGCCGGCGAGAAGCCCCCCGTGAAGGCGGCGGTGCCCGCGCAGGGTCGGCGGCGGGTCGCGGACGCCGACAGCGTCCTGGGGGTGCTCTCCCGGGCCGAGGGTCCGCTGCGTGCCCGCGAGGTGGCCGGACTGCTGGGTCTGGACGCCCTGGAGGGGAACGTCAACGCGATCCGCACCCGGCTGGAGCGGCTCGCCAAGGACGGCCGGGCGCAGCGCCCGGGACGCGGCCTCTACACGGTCGCGGCCGGGCAGCCGAGCACCGCGGAATGACGTGTCGACGCCCGGGGTCGCTCCCGGGCGCCGGCGCTCCGCACACCTCTGCGGGCCTTCCCACCGGGTGGGAGGGCCCGCAGTCGGTCGGGGGGTTCGGGCCCCCGCGCACGTTCAGCCGGTGTGGAGGACCCGGAAGCGCTCGGGTTGCGCCGGGTCGCGGTCGACGACCTGGACCGGCGGCCACACCCACTGCCACACGCCGCTGCCCGGGGTGCGGGAGAACCGGATCGGCCCGCGGGTGCCCTCGACGGCCGTCTTCGGCCAGAACCCGGCCGAGCGCGGCCGGCCGCCGCCGTACGTGCGCAGCACCTCGGTGAGGACGGCGATCGTGTCGTAGCCCTCGAAGGCGACGAAGGAGGGCGGCTGCGCCAACTGCTCGTGCAGGGCCGCTTCGACCCGCGCACCGTGCGGGCCCAGGTGTTCGGGCAGGTAGCGCAGGAACGGGACGGCTGCCCCGTCGTGGCCGAGCAGCGCCGACCAGGCGGGGAGCTCCGGCTGTCCGGCGGGGGCGCCGATCAGGAGGCCGGCCAGGCGTCGGTCGCGGCGGACGGCGCGGACGATCGGCACGGCCGGCTCCGGGTGGCCGACGAGGAGGAGGAGTGCGGTCGCGCCGTGGTCGGCGAGTTCGTCGCACACGGCAGCGGGGTCGAGTGCGGCCGTGTCGAGTTCGACGACGCTGCCGCCGTGCGCGGCGAGGTGCTCGCGCAGGATGCGCGTCCCGGACGCCCAGTAGACGCTCGGCTGCGTCGCCACGGCGATGCGGTGGTGGCCGGCGCCGAGGAGGAAGTCCGCGTAGGTCCGCCAGCCGTGCGACTGGGCCGGGGGCAGGCGCGCGACCCAGTCGGTCGGCCGGTCGGTGAGGGCGTCGAGGACGGCGGACGAGCAGAGGAAGGGCAGGCCGAGGGTGTCAGCCCGGTCGGCGGCCGCGCGGGCGACGACGCTGTGGTACTCGCCCGCCAGCGCGGCCACCCCCAGCCCGGCGAGTTCGTCGACGGCTGCCGCGGCCTTCTGCGGGTCGGCCGCGGTGTCGCGGACGACCAGCTCGATCGGCCGTCCGGCGATTCCTCCGGCGTCGTTGACCTCGCGGGCGGCCAGCTCGCACCCGGCGAGCAGGTGGCGGCCGGCCTCGGTCCAACCGGGCGGGGTCAGCGGGACGAGGACGCCGATCAACACGGACGGCCCGTCGGGGCGTCCGGCTCCGGTGGGTGCCGGGAGCGTGGTCATGCGCCTGCCCCTTCCGTGCGGCGGCTCGCCTGCCGCACACCCGGACCGCACGGTGGCACGGCCCGGGCGTACGGGTTCGTCTCGTCGTCCCGCCGTGGCGGACGCAGCTGGGTGACCATGCGGCACATTGCATACACCCCCGGCGCCGCTCGGCAAGTGAATATGCATCCGCCGGGCCGGCCGCCGACTCGCGCGAACGTGGCGGGAGTGGCCTCGCGAGTGCCCCGGACCGCGCCCCGGCTCAGCTCGCGGCTTCGTGCCGTCCGTCGAGGAGGGCCAGGTCCTCGGGGGTCAGGCGCAGGGCTCCGGCGGCGATGTTCTCGGCGAGGTGGGCCGGGCTGGTGGTGCCGGGAATGGCCAGCACGTGCGGGCCGCGGTGGAGGGTCCAGGCGAGGCGGATCTGGGCCGGTGTGGCACCGTGGGCGCCGGCGACCGCGCGGACGCGGGCGTCCTGCTCCTGGGCCGCGGCCGCCTCGCGCTGCCGGCCGGCGACGGCGAAGAAGGGCACGAAGGCGATGCCCAGCTCGCGGCACAGGTCGACCAGGCCGTTCTCGTCGGCATCCCGCAGGTCAAGGCCGTAGGGGTTCTGCACGCAGACCACGGGGGCGACGGCCCTGGCCTCGGCCACCTGCTCGGGACTGACGTTGGAGAGTCCGAGCTGCCGCACCAGGCCCGCGTCCCGCAGGTCCGCGAGGGCACCGAAGTGTTCGGCGATCGACGCCGTTCCGGGGCCGTTGTGGCGCAGGTTGACCACGTCCAGGTGGTCGCGGCCGAGCTGGCGCAGGTTCTCCTCGACCTGGCCGCGCAGCTGGTCGGGACGGGCGGCGTACCACCCGCCGGAGGGGTCGCGCCCCGGTCCGACCTTGGTCGCCACGACCACGTCGCCGCTCCAGGACGCCAGCGCCCGGTTGACGAGTTCGTTCGCGGAGCGCAGCGGCGAGAAGTAGAACGCGGCGGTGTCGACGTGGTTGACGCCCTGTTCGAACGCCTGGTGCAGCAGGCGGACGGCGGCGGCGCGGTCGATCGGGGCGCCGTCCGAGTTCCCCCTCATGCCGTTGCCGGTCAGCCGGAGCGTGCCGTAGCCGACGCGGTTGACCTCCAGGTCGCCGAGCTTCCAGGTCCCTGCTTCTGCCGCTGCAGTCATCGTGCTCCTTCATCTGACGGTTGATCGGGTTCTGGAGTATGGGGCGGCGGCGGGCTGGTGCGACAGGTCGCCGGGCGGAGCGAAGGATCACATCCGGATCGGGAACGAACCGCCCTTCCCCGGGCGTTCGACCTGCTGAGACCTGCTCGACCGGAAGCAACGGGACGGGCCGGCCTCGGCCGTTCGAGTGCCTTCCGATCGTCTCGTGCGCGGGTGACGCCCGGCGGGGGTATGCCGCTTCCGCACAGGACCACCCCCGGGATGCCAGGAGAGCAGCGTGTACGCAGCAGTACGGCGGTACGAAGGTGTCACCGATCCTGCGGAGGCAGGACGCCGAGTGGCCGACGGGTTCGTCCCGCTCCTCCGGGGGGTGCCCGGCTTCGTGGCCTACTACTTCCTCGACGCCGGGGGCGGGGTGATGGTCTCCACCAGCGTCTTCGAGGACCGGACGGGCGCCGAGCAGTCGATCGAGCGGGCGGCGGACTTCGTGCGGGACCACCTCGCGGAACTGCTCCCCAACCCTCCCCAGGTCACGGCCGGCCCGGTCGCGGCGGCGGGGTAGCCGCCTCCGCGGCGACCGGCTCCGGCCCTCCGGTCGGCACGGGAATCCCCGCCCCGCCCGCACGCGCCGCCGGCCCTGCGTTCGCCGCAGGGTCGGCGCCGTCGTGCCCGCGGCCTGCCGACCAGGGCCGGGGTCGCGGTCGGGCCGGGGTCGCGGTCGGGCCGGGGTCGGGGTGGGGCTCAGCGGTGGCGGCCTGCGCGCTCGGCCGCCTCCGCGACGGGGGTGGCCGACTTGTGCAGCGGAACGGGGGTGGCGTTCAGCGACGCCACGAAGGACGCCAACTCGGCCCGCTCGGCGGTGTCGAGGCCGTTCTTGACGACCGCGGTGAAGGTGCACCGGTTGATGTACAGCAGGAGGAACTCCGGGGTGTCCACGACCTTGTGGTACTGCCCCCAGTCGATCTCGGTGGACACGCCCGGACGCCGGATCCGCACGGACTCCTCGGTCAGCTCCACCTCGGTCGTGCCCGTGATCTTCGCGAGCGCCGCCCGGGCCGCCCGGTGGGTGCCGAGGGTCAGCTGGTGGAAGAGGTAGCCCGTCATCGCCATCCCGACGGCCGCGACCGGCAGGTTCTCCGACAGCACGAGCTCCAGCACGGCGGCAACGGGCAGCAGGGCCGTGCACACCCACGCCAACTGTCGGCGTGGACGGTGCCCCAGCCGCGTGGCCCGCAGCAACTCCTCGAACGAGATCCGGTACGACGTGCTGATGTTCATAGTGCCCCCCATGGTCGTCAGTGCAGGTCAGGACTGTAGTCGGCCGGTTCCCGCCGCGTGCGGGCGGGTCGGCACCCGGTGGATTCCGTCGCGGCAACGGCCGCGCCGCCCGCGGGTCGGTGGCGCGGCCCCGGAGGCGCCGGGGAACGGAACGGGGCGCGGTGGTACGGAGGTTGGCCGGGCCCACGGGCGGAAAAGATCTTGCCGGGAGTCTGCACGGATCGTCCGGTGCCCGCTCTTACTCCATGCAAGGCACGCCGGACGAAGGGAAACCGACACACCGATGGCTACCACTGCAGGTCGCGCGGGACGCGACGACGTCGACGCGGCCTCCCCCCGCAGCGGGCCCCGGGAAAGCACCGCAGCGACCGACCGGCCGCACACCGACGGACCCACGAAGGCCGAGCTCGGCGAGATCTACTCCCGCATCCAGCCGCTGGTCCGCAGCAGCGGACTCGGCGTCCAGGAGCGCCAGGACGTCACCCAGGAAACCGTGTTGGCCGTCTTCGCGCACTGGCGGGAACTGGACTGCCCGCTCGCGTACGCGTTCACCACCGCGCGCCGGGCGATGCACCGGCTGTACCGGGACCGGAACCGCCAGATCCCGGTGGGCGGGTTCTTCGAGCGCCCCGGAATGTGGAGCGAGCGGTACGCCGAACTCGACCTGCCGCTGGAGCGCTCGCAGCTCCTGGCCGAGGCACTCAAGGTCTGCGACGAGTACCTCACCCCGGCTCAGCGCACGGTGTTCCAGCTGGTGTTCGTCTACGGCATGGGGCGCGCCGAGGCGGCCGAGGCGATGGGTGTCCAGCCGGCCACCGTGAACTCCCACATCCGCGACGCCCAGGCGAGGTTCCGGCCCCACCTGGGCGAACTCGACCGCAGACTGCGCCCGCACTAGGCCCTGTCCGTGCGAGGTGCGCCCGTACGAGGTGTGTCTGTACGAGGTGCCCGTCCAGGGCGTGCGGCCCGTACCCGGCCGCGCGCCCGAGTCGGGTCCCTGAAGGGCAGGGACCAGTGCCCCCGGGCGGGGCACGGGAAGGAAGAAGGATCGATGAACCGAACGGAGCACAGGGCCGGGCCCCTGATCGACCACCTGCTCGACGCCGAGCGCGCGGTGGTGCAGCGCGACATCGCCGGCGCCGAATGGGAGGACCTGTACGACCGCGTCCTGGCCGCCGCGGCGGACCTCCTCCCCGAGGAGGTCGACGCCGTCGCGCCGGCCGCCGCGATCGGCTAGGCCCTGCCCGGCGGACGCGGTGATCGGGCTCGCTCGCTGCGCAGAACCACCCTCGTCCGCCGTCTGCCCCGGGAGGGCGACGGCGGTCCTGCCGAGCGCCGTTCCGGGGGGAATGCGCTCGTCCGCCTCAGGGTGGGGCCCTCAGTGGGCGCCGGCCCGCACGCGCCGGGCCGGTGGCGGCCATCGCACCGCGCGACAGTCCCCTGCCCGGGGGCGCGG
>NZ_JBSGXP010000149.1:0-21298 GCF_053610105.1 Kitasatospora sp. NPDC054939
GAGCGACGGGGAGGGCTGGGCGGCGGGCCGGGGCGCCCCCCCCCCCGGCGCGGGGGGGGGGGGCCCCCCCCCCTATCCCGCCGGCGCCCCCCCCCCGCGGCCGGACGGTGATGCCCGCGCCGGCCAGCGAGGCGGCGAGCGCGTCCGCGGTGCGGCGGGCGGTCGCCGAGCCGGCCGGCAGCAGCAGGTCGAGGGCGAGCTCCCGGCGGTCCCCGCCGGGCAGTGCGGTGGCGCCGTTGTCCCGGTAGCCGTCCTGCTCGGGGACCAGCAGGTGGTGGCCGAGCGGCACGGGCGGCAGGCCGAGCGGGGCGAGCGCCGCCCCGGCGACGGCCTTGCGGTCGACCGCGGCGAGGACGGCCCGGCGGGCCGCGGGGTCGGCGAGCGGGGCGCGGCCGCCGTTCAGGGTGAGCTGGGTGAGCGCGGCCCCGCCGGCCCGGTGCAGGGTGACGCCCGGCAGGGAGTCGGCCCGCCGCAGGGCCCGGGCGCCGGCCTCGGGGCTGCCGGCCCGGTCGACCGCGGCGGTGAGCGGGGCGAGGTCGACGCGGTCCTGCTCGAGGGCGTCGAGGCGCCACTCCGGCGGGGTGCGCAGGAACTCGATCCGGTCGGCCCTGGCCGGCTCGCCCCACCAGGCGGGGTTGCGGGAGAGGACGGCCCGGCCGCCCTCCCGGTCGTGGGCGGTGAGCACGAACGGGCCGGCCGTCGGGTGCGGCCCGGCCGCGAGCGGGCGGGCGAAGGCCCCCGGGGTGGCGGTCTCGGCCGCCGGGTAGAGCGGGCTGAACAGCGCGCGCCAGCCGGCGTACGGCTGCTTGAAGGTCACCTTGATCTCGTGCGGGCCGCTGCCCGGGGTGACGGCGTCGATGGCGCCGTACCCGGCGGGGCGGGTGGAGGCGTAGGCCGGGTCGAGGCCGGAGAGGGCGGCGCGCTGGGCGGCGAAGTCGGCGAGCGCGAGCGGGGTGCCGTCGCTCCAGGCGGCCCGCGGGTTGAGGCGGTAGGTGACGACCTGCGGGGTGCGGCCGGGCGGGGTCGACTCGGCGCTCTCCAGGTAGTCGGGGTCGATCGCCGGACGGCCGTGCGGGTCGAACCGGAACAGTGCGGGGTACAGGGCCCGGGCGAGCAGCCCGGAGTCGGCGGTGGCCGCGGGCTGGAAGACGTTCAGGGTGGCCGGGACGTCGTCCACCGCCCAGCGCAGGGTGCCGCCCTCGCGCACGGCCGCCCGGTCGATCCCGGGCGACTCGGCGGGCGGGGCCGACCGGTGCCCGGGGTCCGGGTCGGCGGAGCAGGCCGCCGGAGCGGCGGCCAGGAGCAGTGCGGCGAGGAGTCGGCGGGCGCGCATGGCGGCCATCGAACGCCGCGCGGGTGCGGCCGGTCCCGCCGACACGGCGGGCCGGGGTGCTGATGCACCCGCGTGGCGCAGGGCCTCAGGGGGACAGCTCGAACCAGACGATCTTGCCCTTGGGGGTGCGCCGGGTGCCCCAGCGCTCGGCGAGCAGGCTGACCAGCTGCAGGCCGCGCCCGCCCTCGTCGGTCTCCCGGGCCCGGCGCTGGCGGGGCTGGGCGTAGCCGTCGTCCCAGACCTCGCAGACCATCGAGCGGTCGCGCAGCAGCCGCAGCCGGATCTCGCCGCGCCCGTGCCGCAGGGCGTTGGTGACCAGCTCGCTGACCAGCAGCTCGGTGGTGTCGACCAGCTCGTCCAGGCCGCGGCCGAGCAGCCAGCTGCAGGCGAGCTCGCGGGCCTTGGCCACCGAGGTGGGCTCGGGCGGCAGCCGCCAGTCGCCCACCGAGTCCGTCGGGAAGGCGTGCACCTTGGCCATCAGCAGGGCGATGTCGTCCTCGCCGTGGTGCGGGTTGAGCTCGCCGAGCACATGGTCGCAGAGCCGCTCCAGGCCCATGCCCTCGACGGAGAGCGCGGTGCGCAGGGAGCGCAGCCCCTCGTCGAGCTGGTGCTTGCGGGACTCCACCAGGCCGTCGGTGAACAGGCCGAGCACGGCGCCGTCCGGGAGGGTCAGCTCGACCTCCTCGAAGGGCTCGCCGCCGACGCCCAGCGGCAGGCCGGGCGGCACGTCCAGCATCCGGGCCGGCTCGCCGGGGCTGAGCAGCACGGGCGGGAGGTGGCCGGCGTTGGCGAACATGCAGCGCCGGGTGACGGCGTCGTACACGGCGTAGACGCAGGTGGCGAGGTAGACCTCGCGGGCCTCCTCGTCGGCGGAGGAGCTGAGCCGCCCGTACGGGGCGGAGGTGCCGGCGCGAGGGGCGGAGTCGTCGCCGAGGCCGCGGGCGATCTCGTCGAGGGCGGAGAGCACCTCGGCCGGTTCGAGGTCGAGCATGGCCAGGGTGCGGACGGCGGTGCGCAGCTGGCCCATGGCGACGGCGGCGCGCAGACCGCGGCCCATCACGTCGCCGATGACCAGGGCGGTGCGGTTGCCGGGCAGCGGGATGACGTCGAACCAGTCGCCGCCGACCTCGGTGTTGTTGTTGCTGGGCAGGTAGCGGCAGGCGATCTCCAGCCCGCTGGCGGCCGGGTTGCCCGGGGGCAGCAGGCTGCGCTGGAGGATCAGGGCGCGCTCGTGCTCGCGGCGGTAGAGCCGGGCGTTGTCGATGCAGACGGCGGCGCGGGCGACCAGTTCCTCGGCGATGGCGACGTCGCGGGCGTCGAAGGGCTCGCTGCCGATCGCGCGGGAGAGCTGGACGAGGCCGAGCACCTGGTTGCGGGCGACCAGCGGGACGATCAGCGTGGAGCGCAGCAGCGGGTCAGGACCGGGGTCGGGGACGACGCTGCGGCCGGTGCGCAGGGCCCGGGCGTGCGGGGAGCGGCGCGGGTAGCAGAGGGTGCCGCCGGCCTCGGCGATCGGCAGGCCGGTGACGGAGCCGAGCACCGAGGAGGCGCCCCCGACGACGCTGGAGACGGCGACCCGGCGCAGTTCGCCGCTGCCGTCGGTGAGGACGCCGTCGCCGAGGCGTCCGGTGCTGGGGACGGACTCGCCGGCGAGCAGCGCGGTGTAGAGGTCGACCGTGGCGAGGTCGCAGAACGGCGGGACGACGACGTCGAGCAGTTCCTTGGCGGTGGTCTCCAGGTCGAGGGTGGAGCCGATGTGGGCGCTGGCCTCGTTGAGCAGGGCGAGGTTGCGCCGGACGCCGTCGGCCTCGCGTTCGGCGACGTGCCGGCTGGTGACGTCGGAGACCTGGCCGGCCACGCCCATAGGCTGCCCGGCGGCGCCGTTGAGGCGGTAGAGCGAGACGGCCCAGAGCCGGTTGCCCTCGCGGGTCGGGACGGCGGAGTGGAAGCGCAGGTCGAAGACGGGTTCGCCGGTGGCGAGCACCTTGCGCAGGGCCGCGGTGAGCCGGTCGGCCTCGCTGCCGGGGAAGAGGTCGTGCGGGGTGAGGCCCTCCAGGTCGGCGGGGGCGAGGCCGAGACCGGAGGCGAAGGCGTCGTTGACGCGCTGGAGGCGCAGGCGGTCGTCGAAGAGGACGAAGCCGGTCGGGGTCTGGCCGAAGACCGCCTCGGAGGCGGCCAGGTCGGTCTCGATGCGGCGCAGCCGGCCGAGGTCGACGGCGAGACAGGTGGCGCCGGCGGTGGGCAGCGCGCTGTCCGGCATCAGGTAGAGCTCGGCGAGGCTCTCGGCGCCGGCGGCGTCCCGGTAGGGGGCGGTGCCGACCCACTCCTCGCCGGCGAGGATGCGCTCCAGGCGGGCCCGGCCGCGCTGCCACAGCTCGCGCGGGACGAAGGTGGTGATCGGGTCGGCGCCGACCGCCTCGGCGGCGGGCAGGCCGAAGAACTCGGCGGCGCGGTCGCTCCACTGGCTGATCCGGCCGTCGGGGCCGATCGCGAAGGTCGCGACCCGGATGAAGTCGTAGATCGAGCCGGGGTCGCCGTGGCCCCACTGGTGGGCGCCGGCGGACGGCCGGGAGGCCCGGCCCTGGCCGGGCGAGGTCACCGGCCCTGCGGCCGGGCGGGGGCGCTCGGGCCGGTGCTCGGCGGCGGGGTGCGCCGGGGCCGTGGAGTGCGCGTGCGAAGGGCCGGTCGGGTGTTGGGCGCCGGCCTGCCCGGGGACAGCGGCATGACCGCTGCCGCTCGGCGCACTCCGCGCCGGGATGCTGTTCAACGGACCGACCCCTCCAACCCGCGACCGTCCGGATGTCGAGAAGACCGAGTATTCATCATCGAGGGGTACGTTCACACGCCCTCAACATCACAACATCAGATCGGGCGAAGGTTTTTGTCCTACCGCCCGCGCAACCACAGTGCCACGCTCGCGCCCCCTGTCGGAGAGTGCGCCCCCGTCGCTCACGGTTCGTCGGGCTCATTACCCGGCAGCGCCTGTTCGAACCAGACGACCTTGCCCATGCCCTCGGCCCGGGCGCCCCAGTGCAGGGCGAGCCGGCGGACCAGCTCCAGGCCCCGGCCGCCCTCGTCGGCCTCGGCGGCGTGCCGCTCGCGCGGCGGGTCCGGCAGCGGGTCGGAGATCTCCACCAGCAGCGTGTCGCCGAGCGTCAGCCGGACCCCGATCGGGGCGCTGGCGTACCGGACGGAGTTGGTGACCAGCTCGCTGACCAGCAGCTCGGCGACGTCGGTCAGCGCCTCGACGCCCCATTCGGCCAACGTGGCGCGGACCAGCCGGCGGGCCCGGGAGACGGCGGTCGGCTCGGCGGGCAGGGTCCAGCCCGCGGTGGGGGTGCCGGACTGGCCGTGGCCCAGCCGGGCGAGCAGCAGCGCCACGTCGTCCGGTTCGCGGCCCTGCTCCATGGTGTCGAGCACCGCCTCGCACGCCTGCTGGATCGAGGCGTACGGCTGTTCGAGGACGACCAGGAGCCGGCCGAGCCCCACGTCGAGGTCCTTGTCCCGGGACTCCACCAGACCGTCGGTGCAGAGCGCCAGCAGACTGCCCTCGGGGATCTTCATGGCGACCGACTCGAACGGCACCCCGCCCACCCCGAGCGGGGCGCCCGACGGCAGGTCGAGCACCCGGCCGGCGCCGCCGGGCAGCGGACCGCCGGACTGCGTGGGCTCCTGCGCCCCCTCCGCCGGGACGATCAGCACCGGCGGGATGTGGCCGGCCTTGGCGACCGTCAGCTCGGCGGTGGCCGGGTCGAAGACCGCGTACACACAGGTGGCGAGCAGCGCCTCGTCGGGCCCCTGGGCCAGGTCGTCGGCCAGCTCGTGGACGTGCCGCAGCAGGACGTCCGGCGGCAGGTCGAGGGCGGCCAGCACCCGGACCGCGGTGCGCAGCCGCCCCATCGTCGCGGCGGCCCGCAGGCCGTGCCCCATCACGTCGCCGACCACCAGCGCGGTGCGGTCGCCCGGCAGCGGGATGACGTCGAACCAGTCGCCGCCGACCTCCGTACCGCTGCTGCCCGGCACGTACCTGTAGGCGACCTCCACCCCGGTGGGCTGCGGCACCTGCTGCGGCAGCAGGGTGCGCTGCAGGGTCAGTGCGGCGGTGCGCTCGCGGGCGTAGAGGCGGGCGTTGTCCAGCGAGCTGCCGGCCCGGTCGGCGAGCTCCACGGTGAACGCCAGGTCGTCCCGGTCGAAGCCCTCCCGGTAACCGGCCCGGCTGACCAGCAGCAGGCCGATCACGATGCCGCGGGCGCGCAGCGGCACCACCAGCATCGAGTGCACGCCGAGGTCGTGCGCGGCCTGCATCTTCGGGTCGCCCGGGTAGGTGACGTCGCTCAGCTCGTCCGCGCCGGAGAGCAGCTCCGGCACCCCGGTGCGCAGCACCCGGCCGCAGGCCGAGTCCTCGGCGAAGGTGATCCGGGCGCCCCGGCGCAGCATCACGTCCACCTCGGGGCCGTCCTGCACGGAGGCCGTGCCCAGCTGGAGGAGCGAGGTCCGCCGGTCGTGCCCGTGCCGCGGCAGGTCGTCGCCGTGCGCGACCGCCTGCAGCAGGATCACCGCCGAGTGGTCGGTCAGCCGGGGCACCACCGCCCCGGCCAGCTCCTGGGCGATCCGGGAGGCGTCCAGCAGGTCGCCGACCCGGGAGCCGAACTCGTTCAGCAGCGAGAGCCTGCGCCGGGCGTGCTCGACCTTGGCCACCGCCCGGTAGCGCTCGGTCACGTCCATCACGGTGCCGGAGATGCCCAGCACCCGCCCGGACCGGTCGGTCATCCGGCTGTACGAGATCGACCGGTAGCCGGAGCGCGCGGTGACCGGGGAGGCCAGGGTCACGTCGATGACGGGTTCGCCGGTGGCCAGCACCTGGCGCTGGATGGCGGTGACCTCGTCCGCGGCGCGCTCGGGCAGCGTCTCCCCGGTGGTGCGGCCGACGTGCTCCTCGACGGCGACGCCGTTCATCTCGGCCAGGGTGCGGTTGACCGCGGTGTAGCGCAGGTCGGTGTCCAGGATGGCGATGCCCAGCGGGGACTGCTCGAACAGCGCGTCCCGCACCGCGAGGTCCCGCTCGACCGCCTGCACGGCCTCCGCCTCGGCCAGGTTGACCTGCAGGAACGGCGTGCCGTCGCCGTCCACCAGCAGCGAGATCCGGGCGTCGACGCCGACCGGCCCGCCGTCCCGGTGGCGCAGCCGGGCGGGGCCGGACCAGCGGCCGTACCGCAGGGTGTCCTGGATCGCGGCGCGCACCCGGCCGACCTGCTCCTCGTCGTCGATCAGCTCGTCGATCCGCCGGCCGACCAGCAGCTCGTTGGGCCAGCCGAGCAGCTCCTCGGCCGCCGGGCTCCACAGCACCACCCGGCCGGCCGTGTCGAGGATCGCGATCGCGACCTTCACCACGTCGAAGAGGCTGCCCTCGGGCTGCCGCTCGGCGGCGGCGCGGGGCGGGCCGGGGGCGCGGTCCGCCGGGGACGGGCCGGCGGCGCTCCGGTCGGCGCTCCGGTCGGCGGCGAGCGGACCGTGGACGCTGCGCTCGGCGGCGGCGCGGCCCGGGAAGGGCAGGCCCGGCAGGCTGCGGGTGCCGGCCTGCGGGACGGTGTTCGGGACGGCCGGGACGGGCGGGGCGGACGGCTGGACCGGGGCGCCCCCGGTGGTACGCCTGCGCCGGGTCGCACCGGCGGCCTGCTGCGCCGGGCGCGCACCACGGCGCAACCGCGCGCGGGCCGCGGCCCTGCCGCCGGCGCCCGTACGCCGCGCTCCCCCGCCGCCGTTCCCGGTACTCGACACCGACGGGGCCTCCGGCTCTGGTCGGGATCGGCGGCGCCGGCTGGGGCGGCTCACCGATGGTGACGAATAGTGCCGAAAAGTGACATACCCAGCAGAACCCAGGCTATCCCGGCGGACGCTTCGGCTCTTTCCGACTGGCCTACCCAGCGGACGCCGCGTCGCACCCGGGCGCCGGACCCGGTGCCGCGGGCGCACGGGCCGGCCGGGAGGAGCGCGGGACGGCCGGCCGGGGCGCGGGGGCCGCGGGGCGGGCGCGCGGCCCGGCCGGGGCGCCGGGGGTTCGGTGGCAGACGGGCCGGTGGTGGACGGGCCGGCGGTAGGCGGATCGGTGGGTCGGTGGATCGGTGGGTCGGCGGGTGGCGCTCAGCCGGCCGCGAGGAGGGCGGCGACGTGGGGGAGCACCTCGCGGTCGTGCTCCAGCCAGTCGACGTCGGGGAGCTCCGCGGCGGCCAGCCAGCGCAGCTCCGAGTGGTCCTCCAGCGGATGCGGCTCACCGGAGAGCAGCTCGGCCGCCCAGAAGCGCAGCTCCAGGCCGGGGCGGACGGTCCACGAGCCGGGCAGTCGCACCAGGGCCTTCGCCCGGACGCCCAGTTCCTCCAGCAGCTCCCGCTCCAGCGCCTGCGCCTCGCTCTCGCCGGGCTCGGCCTTGCCGCCCGGGAACTCCCAGCGCCCCGCCACCTCGGCCGGTGCACTGCGGCGGGCGGCCAGCACCCGGCCCCGGTGGACGAGCGCGCCGCCGACGACGATCCGGTTCTCCATGGGCCCGACCCTACGGCCTGCCCGGGACCGCCCCCGACCCACCGGGCACGCAACGTGCATGATCGGACGCGCCCTACGGCCTGCCCGGGACCGCCCCCGACCCGCCGCCGGGCGCGCGCTGCGCCTCGACCCAGTAGAGCTGCTTGTGGCCGCGTGCCTCGAACTCCTCCGCCAGCCGCTCGGCCTCCTCGCGGGCGAGGCCGGCGGCGACCTCGAAGCGGTTGCCGTTGTCGTCCTGCCGCATCACCCGGTACGCCGTCACCGTCATAGCGGCAGCGTAGCTCCGGCCCGCGTGGGGGTCGGGCCGGAGCCGCGCGGACGCCGACGCTACGCCCGGCCCGCTACCGCCGCGTACGGGCGCGGTTAACGCCAGGTAAGCCGCGCTGCGGCGGGGTGCCGCGGGCCGGTGGCCCCGGGGGTTCAGACCTGGCTGCCGCTCGCCGAGCCGGTGGGCAGTCCCAGCTCCCGCCGGATCTCGGCCTCGTCGTCGCGGGAGTCCTCGGCCAGCCCGTCGCCGCGGGCCAGCGCCCGGCGGAGCCGGCCCGGGTCGGTCTCGGTGCCGGCCGCCTCCCAGGCCTCGGCCGCCTCCAGCTGCAGCCGGGCGGCCTGCGCGAGGGGCTCCTTGGCGCCCGCGGGCCACGGGGTGGACGTCCGGCTGAGCTCGCCGGCCTCCCGGCGTGCGGCGGCGGCCAGTTCGGACGCCCAGGTCCGGTAGCGCTCGGGGGCCTCGGCGAGTTCCGCCTCGGGCTCGCGGGCGTAGGCGTCGTCGAGGATACGCAGGGCCTCCAGGTAGCCGAGCTGAGCCGTGCTCAGGCCGCTGCGGTCGGTGCGGACGCTGCCCTTGTGCTGCGTCCGGGTGTCCTCCCAACTGCAGTAGAGGTCGCGCTCGCCGGCGTACCAGAGGCCGGAGGTCGGGTAGAGGTAGGTCTGCTGCATGCCCTCGGGGACGGCCCAGCCGTCCAGCGCGTAGCCGGACAGCACCGGGGCGCAGAGCGCGGCGGCCTGTTCCCGGACGGCCCGCTCGCCCGGGTAGCCGTCGCCGCCGGCGAGCTGCGCGGTCCCGGCCAGCTCGGCGTGGTGCGGCGCGGTGCAGGGCACCTTGACCACCCAGTGGACGGTCACCGTGTCGTCCGGTCCGGGCTTCCCGTCGGTCTTCCCGTCGGCGGGGTCGTAGCAGTCGCCGGCCTTCAGGGAGAGCCAGCTGACCGCGCCCTTGGGGGCCCGGCCGGCGGAGCCGTTGCGCGACTCCCCCGGCTCGAACAGCTCGCCGTTCACCGCCATGACGGTCAGCGGCACGGAGAGCGCGCTCATGACGATCCCCGCCACGGCGAGCCACACGCCGCGCTCCCGGCGCCGGGGGATCTGCACCAGTGCGACGACCGCCAGCACCAGCGCGATCGGCCAGAGGGCGAAGGCGGCGGTCACCAGCGAACCGATCGCGAAGCCGTTGAGGCGCGGCGGCGCCGGGGCGTACGGGAATCCCGGCTGGAAGCCGCTGAGCGCGCCGGGCGGGACGGACGCCCAGCCCCCGGCCGCGGGGGCCGGCCCGGCGGCGGCCGGAACCACGGGCTCGGCGGGTGCGGCGGGCGGCGGGCCGACGGGAGCCGGAGCGCCGGGGGCCGGGCCGACGGGAGCCCCGGGTGGGGCCCAGGGGTCGTACGGCGGCGCGGGCTCGGGCTTGGGCACGTGGGACTCCCCGGCCCGTTGCACGCGGGCCTCGACTCGGCGATCCAGTGGGAACGGACGCGCGACTCTATCGGATCGTGCACACCCGCCGACCACCGGTTTTCCGCACCCCGGCCACACCCGGACGGGCCTCGGGGCCCGTCCGGCGGGGGCTCACCCCCGGGCCAGCAGTTCGCCGTGCAGCATCGCGAACCAGCCGTCCCCGTCGGCCGCCCAGGCCCGCCAGCCCGCCGAGATCCGCTCCAGCTCGGCGCGGTCGGCCCGGCCGTCCGCCAGCGCGGTCTCGGCCATCCGGGAGTCCAGGACGCGGTCCGCCCACATGCCGCCCCACCACGCGCGCTGCTCGGGGGTGGCGAAGGTCCAGGTGGAGGAGGTGGCGGTGATCTCGGCGAAGCCGGCCGCCCGGGCCCAGGCCAGCAGTCGGCGTCCGGCGTCCGGTTCCCCGCCGTTGGCCCGCCCGATCTCCCGGTACAGCTCCAGCCAGCGGTCCAGCTCGGGCAGTTGCGGGTACCAGGTCATCGACGCGTAGTCGACGTCCCGGACGGCGACCACCCCGCCGGGCGCGGTGACCCGGCGCATCTCGCGCAGCGCCGCCACCGGGTCGGCGACGTGCTGCAGCACCTGGTGGGCGTGGACCACGTCGAACTCGCCGTCCCCGTACGCCAGCGCGTGCACGTCCGCGACCTCGAACACCACGTTGGTCAGCCCGCGTTCGGCCGCGTGGTCGGCGGCCTGCTCCAGGACCTCCGCCGAGGCGTCCACGGCCACCACCCGGCCGGCGGGGCCGACCCGTTCGGCCAGGTCGGCGGTGATCGTCCCGGGCCCGCAGCCGACGTCCAGCAGCGACTGCCCGGGCCGCAGCTCGGGCAGCAGGTAGGCGGCCGAGTCGGCGGCGGTGCGCGAGCGGTGCGAGCGCAGGACGGACTCCCGGTGCCCGTGGGTGTAGACGGCGGCGGGCTGATGCTCGGTCATGACTGGCCCCTATGCGGTGAGTCGGCGGCGCCGGGGGCTGCCCCGGCCGTCCCGACGCTACCGCCCATCTCGCGTGTCGAGAATGATCGTCTCGCATGCTGAACGAGTACGGTGGGGGCATGACCGCCCCCGCTGCCCGCCCGTACGTGGTGCTGAGCGCCGCCGTGTCGCTCGACGGGTACCTCGACGACGCCTCCCCCGAACGGCTGCTGCTCTCCGGGGCCGCCGACTTCGACCGGGTCGACGCGGAGCGCGCGGCGGCCGACGCGATCCTCGTCGGCGGCAACACCCTGCGCACCGACAACCCCAGGCTGCTGGTCGGCGACCCAGCCCGGCGGGCCGCCCGGCTCGCCGCCGGACGCCCCGAGCACCCGCTGAAGGTCACGCTCAGCGCGAGCGGCGACCTCGATCCGGCCCTGCGCTTCTGGCACACCGGCGGCGCCCGGCTCGCGTACACCACCGCGGCCGGGGCGGACCGGCTGCGGCCCGCCCTGTCCGGGCTCGCCGAGGTGGTGGCGCTCGGGGCTACGGTCGGCCTCGGCGCCGTCCTGGACGACCTCGGCGCGCGCGGGGTGCGCCGGCTGATGGTCGAGGGCGGCGGCAGCGTGCACACCCAGTTCCTGGCCGAGGGCCTGGCCGACGAACTGCAGCTCGCGGTCGCCCCGCTGCTGGTCGGCCAGGAGGGCGCGCCGCGCTTCGTCCGCCCGGCGGCCTTCCCCGGCGGGCCTGCGCACCGGATGCGCCTGCTGGAGGCCCGTACGGTGGGCGATGTCGTCCTGCTCAGGTACGCCCCGAAGGAGCCCTCGCCGTGACCGACCGCGCCGACCTGCCGGACCGTCCGGCACACCCCGGCCCCGCCGACGGGCCGCACCGGCCGGGGCGCGCCGCCGACCTCGCGCACCTGCGGCGGGCCGTCGAACTCTCCCGGCGCTGCCCGCCCTCGGAGAGCGCGTTCTCGGTCGGCGCGGTGGTGGTCGGCGCGGACGGCGCGGTGCTGGCCGAGGGGTACAGCCGGGAGACGGACCCGCACGTCCACGCGGAGGAGGCGGCGCTCGGGAAACTCCCGCCCGGCGACCCCCGGCTGCGCGGCGCGACCGTCTACAGCTCGCTGGAGCCCTGCGGGCAGCGGGCCTCCCGGCCGGTGCCGTGCGCCCGGCTGCTGATCGCGGCGGGCGTGCCGCGGGTGGTGGTGGCCTGGCGGGAGCCGGACACCTTCGTCGCCCGCACCCAGGGCGCGGCCCTGCTGGAGGCGGCGGGCGTGGAACTGGTCGAACTGCCCGAGCTGGCCGCGCAGGCGCGGGCGGTCAACGCCCACCTGCCGGGGTAGCCCCGCTCCCCGGCCGCGTGGCGCCCCGACCGGGCGGGGCCTGCGCACCGGCCCCGCCCGGCGCGCCCGCTCAGCGGCGGGCGCGGACCGCCAGCCAGCCCGCCATCGCCCGGACGCCGACCCCGATCGCCCGCTCGTCCGGCGCGAACTCGGCGTAGTGCGGGTAGGACGTCGCGATCCCGGCGCCCGGGGCCCGCACGCCGAGGAAGGTGTAGGTGCCGGGGATCCGGTCCAGGAACAGCGCGTAGTCCTCCCCGTTGAAGGGGAAGGCCGCGTGGTTCACCGTCACCGAGCCCGGGCCGCCGACCCGGCGCAGGTGCCGGGCCAGCGCGTTCGCCTCGCGCTCCGGGCAGATCAGCGCCGGGAACGGCTCCTTCGGATAGCCGACCACCGCACCCGGGTACGCCTGCGCCAGCCGCCGGATCTCCGCCCGCACCTCGGTGCTGCGCTCCTCGGGCCAGCAGCGGAAGGTCACGTCGACCGCGACCCGGCCCTCCGCGTCCGGCTTGCCGACCGACGGGCGGATCACCGTGAACCGGGCCAGCGCCCCGTTCGGCGTCTGCACGTCGGCGACCATCTTCTCCAGGTACGCCGACACGACCGCCGGGTCCGCGGGCGTCCTCGGGGGCATCGGGACCGTACCCAGCGCGGCGAGCTCGGCGGCCAGCCGGTTCGCCGCGGTGGCCGCGTCCGGTCCGGCCAGCACGACCCGGGCCCAGTCCTGGCCCGGCAGCCCGCTGCCCGGCGTCACGGCGAACCGCCCCACCGGGTACGGGCCGCAGTGCAGCGCGTGGACCTCCTCGGCCCCGGTCCGCTCCAGCCAGCCCTCGGCGATCATCGCCCGGGCGCCCAGCAGGCCCTCCTCGCCCGGCTGGAAGAAGAACGCCACCGACCCGCTCAGCCGGTGCCGCAGCCGCGCCAGCACCTGCGCGACGCCGACGCCCACCGCGGTGTGCAGGTCGTGCCCGCAGACGTGCGCCGCGGCGCTGCTCTGCGGCACGATTCCCTGCCCCGGCACGGCGTCCATGTCGGCCCGGTACGCGACCGTCCGCCCCGGACGCGCGCCCCGCAGCACGGCCACCACGCCGGTCCCGTCCACCACGTCGCCGTTCTCCAGCACCGTGGTGCCCACCCCGGTGGTCACCTCCAGGCCGGCCGCCCGCAGCCGTTCGGCGACCGCCGCGGCGGTGCGCTTCTCCTGGCCGGTGGTCTCCGGCTGGGCGTGCAGCTCGCGCCGCAGCGCGATCAGCTCCCCGTCGAGGCGCCCGGCGACCGCGTCCACCGCGGACTGGTCGATCGGCCCGCGCCCGCCCGCCGGCTGCGCGGAGGCCGCGGTACCGGACGCCAGCACCGCGCCGACGCCGGCCGCCGCCGTTCCGCCGAGCAGCGTGCGGCGGCTCAGGGCAGGCCTGTTCGAACTGGTCATGCTTCTTCTCCCCCAGGTGGTCGCTCGGGACCGCCGCCGCCCCGGACCGGCCGGCGCGGCCGGAACCCCGGCCCCGACAGGACGCGGGGCGGGCGCACGCGAACGCCCCCGGCCCCCCCGCCGAACTGATCACCAGTCAACCAGCACCCCACCCGCCCCGGTCAATCCCTTCCGTCACACGCGTCACAACGACGAACCGCCCGGCCGCCGTACGGGGACGGCGACCGGGCGGTTCGGACGAACGGGGCGGGCTCGGACGAGCGGCGCGGGCTCAGACGTTGAAGCGGAACTCCACGACGTCGCCGTCCTGCATGACGTACTCCTTGCCCTCGATGCGGGCCTTGCCCTTGGAGCGGGCCTCGGCGATCGAGCCGGTCTCGACCAGGTCGGTGAAGGAGATGACCTCGGCCTTGATGAAGCCCTTCTGGAAGTCGGTGTGGATGACACCGGCGGCCTCGGGGGCGGTGGCGCCCTTCTTGATGGTCCAGGCGCGGGCTTCCTTGGGACCGGCGGTCAGGTAGGTCTGCAGGCCCAGGGTGTTGAAGCCGACCCGGGCGAGGGTGGCGAGGCCGGGCTCGTCCTGGCCCATGGACTGCAGGAGTTCGAGCGCCTCGGCGTCGTCCAGCTCGATCAGCTCGGACTCGATCTTGGCGTTGAGGAAGATCGCCTCGGCCGGGGCGACCAGCTCGCGCTGGGCGTTCTTGAAGTCCTCGTCGGCCAGCTCCTCCTCGTCCACGTTGAAGACGTAGAGGAAGGGCTTGGCGGTGAGCAGGTGCAGCTCGCGGATCGGGGTGGTGTCGAAGCCCGCCTCGAACAGGGTCTTGCCGGTCTCCAGGACCGCCTGCGCGGCCTCGGCCGCGGCCAGGACGGGCGCGGTGTCCTTCTTGAGGCGCGCCTCCTTCTGGAGCCGGGGCAGGACCTTCTCGACGGTCTGCAGGTCGGCGAGGATCAGCTCGGTGTGGATGGTCTCGATGTCGTCCTTGGGCGACACCTTGCCGTCCACGTGCACCACGTCGGGGTCGGTGAAGGCCCGGACGACCTGGCAGATCGCGTCCGACTCCCGGATGTTGGCGAGGAACTTGTTGCCCAGGCCCTCACCCTCGCTGGCGCCGCGAACGATGCCCGCGATGTCGACGAAGTCCACGGTGGCCGGGAGGATGCGCTGCGAGGCGAAGATCTCGGCGAGCTTGGTGAGGCGCTCGTCCGGCACGCCGACGACGCCCACGTTCGGCTCGATGGTGGCGAACGGGTAGTTGGCCGCCAGCACGTCGTTCTTGGTCAGGGCGTTGAACAGGGTCGACTTGCCGACGTTCGGCAGGCCGACGATTCCGATCGTGAGCGACATGAAGCGCAGTCCCGTGGGCTTGGAGGAGTTGGGTCGGCACCGTACGGGCCGATCCCCCAGTCTACGGGTAGCGCACCTGCCGTCCGACGGTCACATGATCGGCCCGACCCGTACGCCGTCCGGGGACACGGAGCAAGGTCCCGGGCGGCCATTACACAGTGTGGCGATGATCGGACCGTACGTTGGGTGGGTGGAGCAGAGCATCCGAACCCAGCCGCCAGGGCCCAGACGCCGTCCCCCGAACGGGGCAGTCGGGGCCGCCGTACCGGGGCCCGGGAGGGCCCCCGAGACCGCGGGGGGCGCACCCCCGCCGCCGCGTCCGCGCTCCGCCGCCCGGGTGCCCGCACCCGTCGGCCGGCTGCGGCTGGCACTGCCGCTGCCGCTGCGCCGGCGGGCCGCCGGCGAGCGGCCCCGCACCGGGCGGCCCGCCCGGCTGACGGCGGTGGGCACCGGGGTGGCCGCGGTGGCCGCCACCCTCGTGGTGGCCGGCGCGGACCGGCTGCTGTTCGGCGGCCTCGGGGTGCTGTTCGGGATCGGCTACCTGGTGGTCTGCTTCCAACTGGCCGTCCGGGTGCGCTTCGCCGACCTGCCCGCCGCACCGATCAGCGGGCCGATCGCCTTCGCCGTGGCGCTGCTCCTGCTGGAGCCGGTCCCGTCACCGGGCGTCACCGCGCAGGTGGTGTCGCTGGCGACCGGCCTGGCGCTGCGGGCCGGCTGGCTGTTCTCCGGCACCGGCCTGGCGGCGGCGATCGTGCTCGCCCGCTTCGTGGCGCAGCGGCGGATCCACCGGGCGCGCTGAGCGGCGGCCCGCCGGGCGGGCCCCGCACCCCGGGCCGCGCGGCGGCCCGTCCGCTCAGGCCGCGGCAGCCGCCGCCATGGCCGCCCCCACGATGCCCGCGTCGTTGCGCAGCTCCGCCGGAACGACGCGGGCCTCGCGCGCCCGCAGCAGCGGCAGGAACTTCTCGTGCTTGCGGCTCACCCCGCCGCCGATCACGACCAGCTGCGGCGAGAACAGCTGCTCCACCAGGTCGAGGTACTCGTCCACCCGGCCGGCCCACTGCTCCCAGCTGAGCTTGTGCCGCTCCTTGGCGGCGGAGGAGGCGCGGCGCTCGGCGTCCTTGCCGCGCAGTTCGAGGTGGCCCAGCTCGGTGTTGGGCACCAGGACGCCGTCGACGAACAGCGCGCTGCCGATGCCGGTGCCGAAGGTGAGCACCAGCGTCACGCCGTGGTGCTCGCGGGCGGCGCCGTGGGCGGTCTCGGCGAGCCCGGCCGCGTCGGCGTCGTTGAGGACCACCGCGGGGAGGTCGAGGGCCTCGCGGAAGAGGCCGGCGGCGTCCAGGCCGATCCAGCCCTTGTCGACGTTGGCCGCGGTTCTGGTGTGCCCGTCGACGACCACGCCGGGGAAGGTCAGCCCGACCGGGCCCCGGTGGTCGAAGTGCCGGACGACCTCGCGGACCGCGGCGACCACGGCCTCCGGGGCGGAGGGCTGCGGGGTGAGGACCTTGTGCCGTTCCTGGGCGAGCACGCCCCGGTCGAGGTCGACGGGGGCCCCCTTGATGCCCGAGCCGCCGATGTCCACACCGAAAACCGTCGTCATCCCGACCGTCCTCCGTTCCGCAGCCGACCGGCGGGCTCCCGCCGCGCCGGAGTTGTCCACAGCCTGTGCACAAAACTACGAGAGCATGCCCGGTGGCGCACGGGCGGAAGCGCGGACGCCCGGCCCCCGTGCGGGGGCCGGGCGTCCTGGTGCGTCCGGTCTACAGCTTGCCCGCGGCCTCGGTGCGCAGGTCGCGGCGCAGCTCCTTGGGCAGCGAGAAGATCAGGTGCTCCTCGGCGGTCTTCACGGTCTCGACGTCGGCGTAGCCGCGCTCGGCGAGCCAGCCGAGGACCTCGTCGACCAGGACCTCCGGCACCGAGGCGCCGCTGGTGAGGCCGACCGTGGTGACGCCCTCCAGCCAGGCCTCGTCGATCTCGTCGGCGAAGTCCACCAGGTGGGCGGCCCGGGCGCCGTACTCCAGGCCGACCTCGACCAGGCGGACGGAGTTGGACGAGTTCTTGGAGCCGACCACGATCAGCAGGTCGGCCTCGGGGGCGAGCTGCTTGACGGCGACCTGGCGGTTCTGGGTGGCGTAGCAGATGTCGTCGCTGGGCGGGCTGACCAGCAGCGGGAAGCGGGTCTTCAGCTCGCCGACGGTGGCCATGGTCTCGTCCACCGAGAGGGTGGTCTGGGAGAGCCAGACGACCTTGGACTCGTCGCGCACCCGGACGTTGGCGACGTCCTCGGCGCCGTCCACCAGGTGGATGCGGTCCGGGGCCTCACCCATGGTGCCGATGACCTCCTCGTGGCCCTCGTGGCCCACCAGCAGGATGTCGTAGCCCTCGTCGGCGAAGCGGACGGCCTCCTTGTGCACCTTGGTGACCAGCGGGCAGGTGGCGTCGATGGTGGCGAGCTTGCCGGCGCGGGCCTCGTCGTGGACGGACGGGGCGACACCGTGCGCGGAGAAGACCACGATGGAGCCCTCGGGCACCTCCTCCGTCTCGTCGACGAAGATCGCACCCTTCTTCTCCAGGGTCTGCACCACGTACTTGTTGTGGACGATCTGCTTGCGGACGTAGATCGGCGCCCCGTACTGCTCCAGGGCCTTCTCCACGGCGATCACTGCGCGGTCGACGCCCGCGCAGTAGCCCCGGGGGGCGGCGAGCAGGACACGGCGCTGCGCGGTGTTGGACATGGCTCCATCGTACGGGCGCCGCCGTGCCGCGCCGACTCGTGGCGATTCCGGTCCGGATCCCGTCACAACTGGTCGAATGTGGGGTCTATGAACGAGCGAGTGGAGCCCGGCGGGCTGCGGCGCAGCCTGGGCGTGCGCGACCTGGTGGTGTACGGGCTGCTGTTCATCGCCCCGATGGCGCCGGTGGGGGTCTACGGCGTGCTGGACGCCCGGAGCCACGGCGCGGTCGCCGCGGTCTACCTGGTGGCGACGGTCGCGATGGGCCTCACCGCCTTCTCGTACGCGCAGATGGTGCGCGCGGTGCCGCGGACCGGGTCGGTGTTCGCCTACGCACGGGCCGCTCTGGGCGAGGGGCCGGGGTTCGTCGCCGGGTGGATGGCGATGCTGGACTACCTGCTCATCCCGGCGGTGGCGTACCTGTTCTCCGGGATCGCGCTGAACTCGCTGGTGCCCGGCGTCTCGCGCTGGGTGTGGACGGCGCTGGCGGTGCTGGTGACCACCGCGCTGAACCTGGTCGGGGTGCGGACGGCCGCGGTGGTCGGCTTCGCGGTGCTGGCCATGGAGCTCGCGGTGCTGGCGGTGTTCACGGTCTCCGCGGTGGTGGTGCTGGCGCGGGACGGCGCCCAGCGGGGCTGGGCGACCCCGCTGACCGCGGTCGGCGGCTTCTCGGCGACCGCGGTGGTGTCGGCGGTGTCGGTGGCGGTGCTGTCGTACCTGGGCTTCGACGCGATCGCCACCTTCGTGGAGGAGGCGGTCGGCGCGTCGGCGGCGGTGGCGCGGGCGGTGCTGTGGTGCCTGGCGCTGGCGGGGGTGCTGTTCGTGGTCCAGACATACCTGGCGGCGCTGCTGGAGCCGCTGGACCCGCAGGAGCTGGCGGCCGACCCGGCGGCGCAGGGCTCGGCGTTCTACGACACGGTGGAGTCCGGGATCGGGCACTGGCTGCACGTGCTGGTCGCCTGCAGCAAGGCGATCGGCGCGGCCTTCGCGGCGCTGGCCGGGCAGGCGGCGGCCGGGCGGCTGGTGTACGCGATGGGCCGGGAGGGGCGGCTGCCGCGGTTCCTCGGCAGGGTCGACCCGGGCTCGGCCGTCCCGCGGCGGGCGCTGCTGGCGGCCGGGGCGGTCACCCTGGTGGCGGCGGTATGGGCGGCGGACCGGGACGACGGGCTCGACCGGCTGACCTCGGTGGTGAACGTCGGGGCGCTGACGGCGTTCGTCCTGCTGCACGCCTCGGTGATCGGCTGGTACGTGGTGCGGCAGGGCTCGCGGGACCGGCTGCGGTACCTGGTGGTGCCGGCGCTGGGCATCGCGGTGCTGGTCGCGGTGATCGTCGAGGCCGCGCCGACGGCGCAGCTGGTGGGCGTGGCGTGGCTGGCGGCGGGTCTGGTCGTGTTCGCCGTCCAGGGGCCCGGGCCGGTCGGCGGGCGGCGCTGACGCGGACGGCACCGGCGTCGGCCGGCGCGGGACCGGGGCCCGGCGCGCACCCGGCCGGGGGCGTGCGGGCCGGGGCGGTTCGCAGGACCCGTGTCGGCGGGCGCCGCTAGCCTCGTACGCATGGCCAACACCAGCTCCCCCGAAGCCCCGCTCCCGGTCGGCAAGGTCTCCGCGCTGATCGGCGGCTGGATCGACCGGCTCGGCGCGGTCTGGGTGGAGGGCCAGATCACCCAGCTCAGCCGGCGGCCGGGCGCGGGCGTGGTCTTCCTGACCCTGCGCGACCCGCAGCAGGACGTGTCGCTGACGGTCACCTGCTTCCGCTCGGTCTACGACCGGGTCGCGGACGTGGTGCAGGAGGGCTCGCGGATCCTGGTGCACGCCAAGCCGGAGTGGTACGCGGCGCGCGGGCAGCTGTCGCTGCGGGCGGCCGAGATCCGGCTGGTGGGCCTGGGCGAGCTGCTGGCCCGGCTGGAGCAGTTGAAGCGGCGGCTGGCCGAGGAGGGCCTGTTCGCGGCCGACCGCAAGAAGCCGCTGCCGTTCCTGCCCCAGTGCGTCGGCCTGGTCACCGGGCGCGGTTCGGCGGCCGAGCGGGACGTCCTGGAGAACGCCCGGCGGCGCTGGCCGGCCGTCCGCTTCGAGGTGCGCAACGTGCCGGTGCAGGGCGTCAGCGCGGTGGAGCAGGTGAGCGCGGCCGTCCGGGAGCTGGACGAGCACCCCGAGGTGGACGTGATCGTGGTGGCCCGGGGCGGCGGCAGCGTGGAGGACCTGCTGCCGTTCTCGGACGAGCAGCTGGTGCGGGTGGTCGCGGCCGCCCGGACCCCGGTGGTCAGCGCGATCGGGCACGAGCCGGACCAGCCGCTGCTGGACTTCGTCGCGGATCTGCGGGCCTCCACCCCGACCGATGCGGCCAAGCGGGTCGTCCCGGACGTCGGCGAGGAGCTGGCGAAGGTCCGCCAGCTGCGGGACCGCGCCCGCCGGCACGTGCTGGCCCGGGTGGAGCGCGAGCAGCACGGGCTGGACGGGGTGCGCAGCCGCCCGGCGCTCGCCGCGCCGCACCGTCTGCTGGACGGGCGGTCGCACGAGGTGGAGGGCCTGCTGGAGCGGGCCCGGCGCTGTCTGGGCCACCGGCTGGACCACGCGCAGAGCGACCTCGGGCACACCCTGGCCCGGGTGGTGGCGCTCTCCCCGGCCGCGACGCTGGAGCGCGGCTACGCGGTGCTGCAGCGGGCGGACGGCGCGGTGGTGACCGATCCGGCGCAGGTCGCGGCGGGCGAGGAGCTGCACGCCCGGGTGGCGGGCGGGGGCTTCGGGGTCACCGTGGCGGAGCAGCCGGGCGGGTGACCGCGCGCGCCGACGCCGGGCCCACGGCCCGCGCCGCGCCTGCGACCGGTACCGGGCCCGTTGTCGGTACCGGGCTCTACGCTGGCTGGCATGGCTGAGCAGCAGGAGCAGGTCGAGGCGCCGCGGACGGCGGACGACGCACTGGGGTACGAGCACGCCCGGGACGCGCTGCTGGAGGTCGTCCGGCAGCTGGAGAACGGCGGGACGTCGCTGGAGGAGTCGCTGGCCCTGTGGGAGCGCGGCGAGCAGCTGGCGAAGGTCTGCCAGCGGTGGCTGGACGGCGCCCGCGCCCGGCTGGACGCGGCGCTGGCCGCCGAGGAGGAGGGGGCCGCACCGCAGGGGTGACACGGGGGCGTGGCGGTGCGTGACGCACGTCACATCGCCACGCGGGAACAGTTGAATCTTCACTCATGTTGGGACCAGGTGACCGGCTGCGGCCGGACGCCCAGCCGAACCCGCCCACGTCCCCTTGAGGTGCCAGAACATGACCACTGCCGCCAACGACGCCCTGGTGCTCGACGCCGCCGCCCAGGACCTCCTCTTCCGCGAGGCCCGCACCGCGAACACCTTCACCGACGAGCCGGTCACCGAGGAGCAGGTCCAGGCCATCTACGACCTGGTCAAGTACGGCCCGACCGCCTTCAACCAGCAGCCGCTGCGCGTCGTCCTGGTCCGCTCGGCCGAGGCCCGCGAGCGCCTCGTCGGCCACCTGAGCGACGGCAACAAGGCGAAGACCGCCGCCGCCCCGCTGGTCGCCATCCTCGCCGTGGACAACGAGTTCCACGAGGAGCTGCCGACCCTGCTGCCGCACTTCCCGCAGGCGAAGGACCTCTTCTTCACCGAGCGCCCGGTCCGCGAGGCCTCCGCCACCGTGAACGGCGCCCTCCAGGCCGCCTACTTCATCATCGGCGTGCGCGCCGCCGGCCTGGCCGCCGGCCCGATGACCGGCTACGACGCGAGCGGCATCAACAAGGACTTCTTCGCCGACGGCGACCACTCGGTGCTGGCCGTGGTGAACATCGGCAAGCCGGGCGAGGACGCCTGGTTCCCGCGCTCCCCGCGCCTCGCCTACGAGGACGTCGTCACCACCGTCTGACCCCGTACGGCCGCTCCCACCGGCGAGCGGGCCGCCCGGACGTGCGACAGGGCCCCCGGAGAAGTCTCCGGG
>NZ_JBSGXP010000150.1:0-21158 GCF_053610105.1 Kitasatospora sp. NPDC054939
CCGAGGTCACCAGCGCCGTCGCCGCCGGCGACCTCACCCGCTCCATCACCGTCGACGCCTCCGGCGAGGTCGCCGACCTCAAGGACAACATCAACTTCATGGTGGAGTCCCTGCGCGAGACCACCCGCGCCAACGAGGACCAGGACTGGCTGAAGACCAACCTCGCCCGCTTCTCCGCCCTCACCCAGGGCCGCCGCGACCTCGCGGTCGTCGCCGGATCCGTCCTGGACGAACTCGTCCCGCTGGTCGCCGCCCAGTGCGGCGCCTTCTACCTCGCCGAGGAGGGCCCCACCGGGACGGTCCTCCAACTGGTCGGCTCCTACGCCTTCCCCGACGGCGAGCGCCCCACCCGCTTCCACCTCGGCGAGTCCTTCGTCGGCCAGGCCGCGCGCAGCCGCCGCACCATCGCCGTCGACGCCCTCCCGCCCGGCTACCTGGCCGCCGCCTCCGGCCTCGGCCGCACCGAGTCGCTCTCCCTGGTGGTGCTGCCGATCACCGTCGAGGACCAGGTCCTCGGCGTCATCGAACTGGCCTCCGTCCGCCCGTTCACCCCGATCCACCGGGACTTCCTCGACCAGCTCCTGGAAACCATCGGCGTCAACGTCAACACCATCATCGCCAACGCCCGCACCGACGAACTGCTCGGCGAGTCCCAGCGGCTCACCACCGAACTCCAGACCCGCTCCGAGGAACTGCAGTCCCGACAGGAGGAGTTGCAGGCCTCCAACGCCGAACTGGAGGAGAAGGCGGAACTCCTCGCCGCCCAGAACCGCGACATCGAGACCAAGAACCTGGAGATCGAACAGGCCCGGCAGGAACTGGAGGAACGCGCCCACCAGCTCTCGCTCGCCTCCACGTACAAGTCCGAGTTCCTGGCCAACATGAGCCACGAACTGCGCACCCCGCTCAACAGCCTGCTCATCCTCGCCCAACTGCTCGCCCAGAACCCCACCCGGAACCTGACGGCCAAGCAGGTCGAGTACGCCGGGATCATCCACTCCGCCGGCTCCGACCTCCTCCAGCTCATCAACGACATCCTCGACCTCTCCAAGGTCGAGGCCGGCAAGATGGACCTCAACCTCGAAACGGTCCCGCTGCGGTCCCTGCTCGACTACGTGGACGCCACCTTCCGGCCGATGACCAGCCAGAAGAACCTCACCTTCACCGTACAGACGGTCAAGGGCGTCGCGGCCGAACTCGTCACCGACGACTACCGGCTGCGCCAGGTGCTGCGCAACCTGATCTCCAACGCCGTCAAGTTCACCGAGCAGGGCCGGGTCGACCTGCGGATCGAACCCGCCGCCGAGACCGAACTCCCCGACGGCGTCCGGCGCGACGGCCCGGTCCTCGCCTTCCGGGTGACCGACACCGGCATCGGCATCGCCCCCCAGCACGTGGAGAGCGTCTTCGGCGCCTTCCAGCAGGCCGACGGCACCACCAGCCGCAAGTACGGCGGAACGGGACTCGGCCTGTCCATCAGCCGCGAGATCGCCTACCTGCTCGGCGGCGCGATCACCGTCGACAGCACCCTCGGCCGCGGCAGCACCTTCACGCTCTACCTGCCGTCCGCCCGGACCGACCCCGCCCAGGCCGCCACCACCGGGGCGCCCCGGGCCGTCGACGGCGGCACCACCGCCGAACCGCCCGCGGACCGGGAACGCACCAAGGAACCCCGCGACCCCCGCACCCGCACCGCCGCCGCCCGCCCGCGCCGCCTGCTCGTCGTCGAGGGCCGCCCCAACGGCCTGCTGTCCCTCGTCGCCGAGAACGCCGTCGCCGACCTGGCCCGCTACGCCGGCGAACAGCGCCGGGTCGAGATCGTCACCGCGGTCGGGGCACAGGACGCCGCCACCGTCCTGGCCACCACCTCGTGCCACTGCGTCGTCCTGGAACTCGACCTGCCCGGCGGCGCGGCGGCCGGCCTCCTGGAGGAGATGGAACGCGACCCGGCCCTGCAGGCCGTCCCGGTGCTGGCCCACAGCAGCCGGGCCCTCCCCTCGGGCGAGGACCACGCGGTGCACGGGCGCGGCGGCCGTCCGCGGGAACTCATCTCCAGCCTCGACGAACTGCGCGAGCGCATCGCCCTGCACATGAGCGCCGACCGCCCCGGCGACCTCCTGCCGCCCGCCCGCACCGCCGAGCGCAGCCCCTCCTGGGACCCCGGGATCGGACCCGGCCTCGCCGGCCGCACCGCGCTGGTCGTCGACGACGACGACCGCAACCTCTACGCGATCACCAGCATCCTGGAACTGCACGGCATGCGGGTGCTCCAGGCGGAGAACGGGCGCGCGGCCCTCGAAGCACTCGCCGCCCACCCCGGGATCGACGTGATCCTGATGGACGTGATGATGCCGGAGATGGACGGCTACACCGCCACCGCCGCCATCCGCGCCATGCCCGACCACGAGGAACTGCCGATCATCGCCGTCACCGCCAAGGCCATGATCGGCGACCGGGAGAAGAGCCTCGCCTCGGGCGCCACCGACTACATCACCAAGCCCGTCGACGCCGGTGAACTGATCGGCCAGGTCAGGCGCCACCTCACCCGGCAGCCCACCGCCTGAGCCGGCCGCCCGACCGAGAGGAGCCCCCGCCGTGCACGACGCACAGAACCCGCCCGCCACCACCGGCCGCACCACGCCGACGCCGTCCGCCGGCACCCCGAGGGTCGGGGCGCAGCGGGGCGGTAGGGCGGCGGAGGTCGCGGCGGGCGCGGACCCGGCGGACGTGCAGGCGGAGTCGGGAAACCCGGACCCCGACCGCGGGCCCGAGGCGACCGCGGTCGGCCGGCTCGCCTCGACCGTGGAGCGGCTGCGGCTGGAGCTCGAACAGGCCCAGGCCCATGCCGCGGGCCGGGCCGTCGTCGAGATGGGCGTCGGCGTGCTGGTCGAACGCCTGCGGTGCGGGCCCACCGAGGCGGCCAAGCAGTTGGAGAGCCTGTCCGACCAGGCCGGGACGACCGTCCTGGAACTGGCCGCCGACCTGGTCAACCAGGCCGCCGCGGACAAGATCTCCGGACTCGCCCGGGACTTCGTCGCCGGCACCGCGGCGCCCTTCGCCGAACAGGTGCGCACCGACCCGCCCGGCACCGGTCCGGTCGCCCTGCGGCTGCGGAGCACCGAGGCGGACACCCTGGCCAGCGGCGACGCGGCAGCCGCGGCGCGCTCCATGCTCGACCACGCCCTGCGCCCGCTCGGCGCCGCCGCCGTCGCGGTGTGGGCCGCCCACCCCGACCTCTCCCTGTCGCTGGCGGGCAGCGCCGGCTTCCACGAGGAGGAGGCCCGCCGCTGGCGGCACGTCCCCCCGGGCGTCCCGACCCCGGCCCGCCGCGCCCTCGACGAACGCACCGCCGTCGGCTACCCGACGCTCACCGAGGCCTCGCTGCCCTCCATCGGACAGCACGAGGTCCGCGGCGGCCGGCTGGCCGTCCCGGCGGGTGTCGGCGGCCGGCTCATCGGCGTCCTGGAGATCTGCTGGCACGACGCCCTGCCCGAACAGTCCCAGCCGCTTCAGCGGCAGTTCGAGGCGCTCGCGGAACTGGCAGCGGCCACCCTCGAATCCTGGACCGGACAGGAGCCCGGCGCGGCGGACGGCGCCGACGGGCAGTTCGGCGAACTGCGGCAGCTCACCGACGGCCTGCTCGACCCCTGCATGATCCTGCGGACGGCACCCGGCAGCGACGACTTCCCGCCCCGCTTCGTGATCCGCCACCTCAACCCGGCCTTCGTCGACTTCGCCGGCCGCCCGACCAGCGTCATCTCCGGCACCGCCCTGCTGGAGGCCTACCCGCTGGCCGCCGAACCGGGCGGCCTCGCCGAGAAGATCGAGCACGTCTTCGCCACCGGCGAACCCTTCCGCACCCAGGACATGCGGCTCGCCGCCCTCGTCGACGGGGTACCGCTGGTCACCTCCGCCCAGGTCAGCATCAGCCGGCACGGCCGCCACGTGGCCCTCGTCTGGCGGGTCGACGACGGCACCACCCGGATCGCCCGACTGCTGCAGCACGCCCAACGGCTGGGCCGGATCGGCGGGTTCGAGGAGAATCTGCTGACCCGCCAGATCGCCTGGAACGACACCCTGTTCGAGCTGCACGGACTGCCCACCACCGCCCAGCCCATCGCCCTCGACCAGCTCACCGAACACGCCCACCCCGACGACCGGCACGCCATCGGCCGGTTCCTGCGCACCCTGCTGCACCACCAGCGCCCGGCCTCCACCTCGTTCCGCCTGCGCCGGGCCGACGGCGTCACCCGGCACATCCGGGTCGTCGCCGAACCCGTCCGCGACCCCGAGACCGGCCTCAGCACCGTCCGCGGCGCCTACCAGGACATCTCGGCCCAGCACTGGACCGAGGTCGCCCTCGCCGCCACCCGCGACCAACTCGCCCAGACCGAGCAGCAGGCCGCCGAACGCAGCCGCCTCGCCCTCCAGCTCCAGCACGCCATCATGCCGCCCACCCGCGGCCCGCTCGACCTGCACGACCTGCGCGTCGCCGTCCGCTACCGGCCCGCCGAGAAGGACCACCTGGTCGGCGGCGACTGGTACGACGCCCTCACCCTGCCGTCCGGCGACGTCCTGCTGTGCGTGGGCGACGTCGCCGGGCACGGCATCGAGGCCGCCACCGGCATGGTCGCCCTGCGCAACGCCCTGCGCGGCCTGGCCGCCACCGGCGCCGGACCGGCCCAACTGCTGGGCTGGCTCAACAGCGTCACCCATCACCTCACCGACAACGTCACCGCCACCGCCGTCTGCGCCCTCTACGAGAACGGGACCCGCCGGCTGCGCTGGGCCCGCGCCGGCCATCCGCCGCCCGTCCTGTTGCGCGCCGGGCACGCCGCGACCCTGCCGCAGGTCGGCGGCATCCTGCTCGGCGCACTCGACCAGGCCGACTACGAGGAGGGCGAGATCGTCCTCGAACCCGGCGACACCCTGGTGATGTACACCGACGGCCTGATCGAACGCCGCGACGAGTCCCTGGAAGCGTCCCTGACCAGCCTGGTGCGGCTCACCGAACGGATCGGCCCCGCCCCGGCCTGCGCCCCGGCGGACGGCCTGGAGGAACACCTCGACCACCTGCTCCGCTACAGCAGCGCCGACACCGACGACGACACCTGCCTGGTCGGCGTGGCGGTGCGGTAGCCCTGGGTTGATCGATAGGAGCCACGGCCTCTGCGCCGCACCGGAATTGCCGCCACCTGCGCGGTTCGTCGCGCCTACCTCATCATGTACGTCCACCGACAAGAATCGCCGCGAATTCACTGGTTCGGGCGACTTCTCTGACGTGGCGTCACTTCCTGCGCGCCAGACGTAACCATGGTGCTGGGTGTCGGCGACCCGCTCCGACGGCGCGGGCACCCCGTTCCGTCGGTTCGGTACCCGGCCAGTTGCTCCTTACGTGCCATGGAAGGACAGTTCGCATGACTGCCAATGAGGGAAACGCGATCCCGTCGATCACGGACGCGACGCTCACCGACATCGCCACCAACGGCATCTGGGCCTCCGGCCTCGACATCAACCAGTCCGTCGTCGATCTGGCGACGACCCTGGTCGCGGCCCTGCAGGGCGAGTCCGGCGCCTCGCTCCCGCCGGAGCTGGCCGAGCTGGTGGCCGAGGTCCGGCGGACCGCCACCGTCGACTTCCCCCGCATCACCGCCACGGACGGGATCCGGCTGTCGGCGCTGTCCGTCAAGCTCAACGACGGGAAGCCGCACCCGGTGGTGATCGTTCCCGCCGGCTGGAGCCCGCTCGGCTGGCTGCCCTTCGTGTACGCGTACCTGACCCTCGCACGGCGCGGCTACCACGTGCTGGCCTACACCCCGCGCGGTATCGGCGATCCCCGACTGCCCTCGACCTCGGAGGGCTTCGTCGACGTCGCCGGCCCCAACGACTGGTCCGACGGCTCCACCGTCATCGACTACGCCCAGGCGCAGTTCGGCGATGTCCCCATCGGCTTCCTCGGCGAGTCGTACGGCTCCGGGATCAGCCAGCTGGTCGCCGCGCACGACCCGGCGAACCGGGTCTCCGCCGTGGTCGCGCTGAGCACCTGGGGGAACCTGGCCACCAGCCTCTACAACAACGGCACCCGGCACGAGGCGGCCGTCCGGGCGCTGATCGCCTTCACCGGCGGCAAGCCGGAGGACAAGTTCGACCCCGAGACCCGGCAGCTGCTCGACGACTTCCTCAACGGCCGGAACATGGACGACGTGGTGGCCTGGGGCACCGAGCGCTCCCCGCAGGCCTACCTGGACGAGACCAACGCGCGCGGCATCCCGACCTTCGTCTCCAACACCTGGCACGAGACGCTGTTCCCGGTCGCCCCGGTGATCGACACGTTCAACGCGCTCACCGTGCCCAAGCGGCTGAACCTGTGGATCGGCGACCACGGCGCCCCCGAGGGCCCCGGCCTCGCCGGACTGCTGAGCGGCCTGCCCTTCCCCGGGCTGCGGGTGCCGATGCAGGAGGCCTACGACTGGCTGGACCACCACCTGCTGGGCCTCGACAACCAGGTGCCGAACTGGACGCAGGTGAACGCCCAGTCGATGTTCACCTACCGGACCATCACCATCCCCGGCGGCACCAACCTGATCACCGTGCCCGCCCACCGCGAACCGCACGCGACCTGGGACGACTTCACGACCGGCAGCGAGAGCTGGCACCTCACCGGCACCGCGGGCACCGGTGACGGCGCGCTGACCGAGAAGCCGACCACCGGCTGGTCGCGGGAGTTCACGGCCGGCAGCGAGACCGAGGCCACCGCCGTGGGCGAGCTCCTGACGACCGGGCAGCAGGAGTGGTTCGGCAACCCGAAGCGGTACGAACTCGCGAAGTTCGAGCGCTCCCAGCTGCTGGTCTGGTCGACCGACCCGCTGACCGGCCAGGACGGCACGGCCCGCCGCATCCGCGGGGCCGCGACGGTGCGCCTCGGCGTGGGCAGCACCTCCGAGACCACCACGCTGGTGGCCTACCTCTTCGACGTCGCCCCGGACGGCACCGCGCGGATCATCACGCACGAGCCCTACACCGCCAAGGGCCTGCCGCGGGACGCGAACGGCACCCTCAGCTGGCAGCTCCAGCCCGCCTCGTACGACCTCCCGACCGGGCACCGGCTGGCCCTGGTCGTCAACAGCCGCGACAAGCTCTACTCCTTCGACGGCACCGACGGCAGCACCATCACCATCGGCGCCCCCGGCGGTTCGGACGCCGGCCTGGAACTGCCGCTCGGCTGATCCCGGTACGCCGACGGCCGGCCGGTCCGAGGGCTCCCTCGGACCGGCCGGCTTCGCGTCGCGGCCACGCGCCGTAGGGCGTCAGCGGGCGCCGGGGGCGGCCGGGGCCACGTCGTTGCAGGTCCGCTGCTCGATCCGGCACACCTGGGCGGCGGCGTTCGGCGCGGGTGTCGCTCCGGTCGGCGACGGGCCGACGAGCAGGGGTAACCGCTCCAGCCCGGCTCGACTGCCACTGGACCGGGCCTTAGCCTGGAACCGGCGCCATCTTCTGTTGCCCTGTGTGAGTCCGGACGCCTAGACAGCACCGGTCGGCCGCAACACCCCCTTCCTGGTCCGCCGAATTCCCCACGACCTGCGGCGTGCCGAGCGGCCCGCGGAAATCTCCCATGGACTGTTGCGAAGCTTGAAGCCACTACTGGCGCCCTTGCTTCCAACGACTCAAATCCAGGTGGATTCAATGCCTGACAACGATGAGACGACCCCCGAGGAACCGCAAGCCGAACAGGGCAGCAGCCCACCGGATACCGACGAGGCCACTGCTGCACGGCGCAGAGGCTTCGAGCTCGAAAAGGTGCTGAGGCTTGAGGTCCCGGTCAGCCCAGATCTGGAAGAGCTGCTGCAGCGCTTCGATCAGAATGCCAAGGACAGCCACTCAAGAGAAACTCGCGACGGCAGTGACCAATGATCGAGGGAGCACCACCTACCTGGATTTCATTTCGGATCTGCTGGCGACCGAAGAAGCCCGAAAGGCCTCACTGGAAGCTCGCGGAATCGCCGTGGTCACGACCTCGGGGGTGCTCGCCAGTCTGCTACTCGGGCTCGTGGCCGTGATCGCGAAGAGCACGACGTTCGTGTTCCCGGATTCGGCTCACGCTCCGCTCCTGGCCGGTGGGGTGCTCTTCGTGATCGCTGCCGTCCTGGGCATACTCGCCAACGTTCCGTTCTTCTACAAGACGGTGAAGCCTAGCTCGCTCGCTCAGGTGTGCACCGATCTCTGGGCGGATACCTCGGACAATGCCGAACTCATGGTCTCGTCCACCCGGATCGCTCTGTACGCAAGCGCCCGGAGCACGAACTCGCTCAAGGCGATGGTCCTCGTGGCGGCGCTGACGGCGGAGGTCGCGGCGCTGGTACCGATTGTCATCGCCGTTGCCGACGTGCTGACAAGCCAGTAGCCGCACGACGCTCTGAGGCCCATATGACGCAACGAGGCACCACCCTGGGATATCACTACCCTGGCGACTACCACTTCTTTGTCAGGGTGGCTCATGCAGATCGGTTTCTTGGACAGGCCGAGAGCAGTCGCGTCCGGGATGTCGGCGCGGCGATCGGCCTCGTCACCGGAATGCACGAGCACGTTCACCTCATACAGAGCCGAACGTGCGGATTTCTCCTCTGGCTCGATCAGGTCAAGGACGAGGTCGCAACAGCGGTCGGGCAGGTCGTCGGCGAGGCCCGGGGCATCGGGGGTACGCCGCCCTGGCATCGGCCCGAGGTGCCGCCGTCGGCATACACAACCGACGGCTCGGCCTTCGGCAATGCCGTGTACGCGAGCTACGCGCGCGACCAGGCGGAGAACTTCCTGCACGGCAGCGGCGTGACGGCAGGCCTCCTGGACGCCGAGGCGGACGACGCGCCGAACCTGCGCCAGTGGTTCCCCGGCGAAGCCTGGACGCTGACGACGCATGACCTGCTAGAGGCTCAGGCTGCCATGGCAGCAGAATGGCAACTTGAGAAGCTGATGCGGTTGCAGCCGAATCAGGTTGACCCGAAGGCTGCCGATTCGGCATCCGGGTCGTTCCGGGTAGCCGCACTGCCTGCAACGTACGGAAAGGCGCTGCACATCATCACCCATCTCCTTGACCGGATGGGAATCACGGTTCGGCCGGCATCGGCAGGCGTAGCGACGAGGATTCCGAGGGGCGAGCTCTATCCGCTCACCATCTTTCTCCTTGATTATGCGCTGCACACTCCGCCGGATCCGCTGGAGATGCGCGCCTCCTTCAATAACGACACCGCCGCCATGGAAGACATCCACCCACCGTTCCGATTCCTGATGCTCTCGTTGCTTACCGCTCTTGAGATGGCCAAGGGGAAGCACTCTGTGGCCGATCCGGATGACTTCTACGGCCCAACCGATGCCCACCTTTCCGCTCTCGTCAACGCGATGCACGAGGGCGTTCGTGATCCGAATGATCGGTCCGCGCGGTACCGCACCCTGTGGCCGAAGAGCTTCTATTCCATCCGCGAGACCACCGACCAGTGGCTGACCCTTACTGCCGATGGTGCCGGCGATGGTAGATATCACTTGCTCAACCGACTGGACCAGGCGTCGTTGAAATTCCGAAACGACCACGGCGCTGACCTCTACCTGGGGGACCTGCTCGCCATCCACACGGCGACTGGATTGCCGATCGTTCGCGAGACCCCCAAGGGTCTGGCGGCGGTTCCATTCTTCTCGTCAGTACGAGAGCTCACCCCCGAGGAAGTGAACCGGCAGGCCGAGGAGGTCATGCGCGAATACCTCGCCGGCCCCGACTGGGACAAGCCGACGACTGACACGCCCACAGGGAACCCCTGGCCTTTCCTCCAGGAGGCCGTCAAGAGGCGCATCGATCAGGATGGTGCCCGGTTGTTCTTCGAAGGAGGTCCGGTGCGCTGCCCGCTGACGGTCGGGCTGGGCGCGAATCTGCCATGCGGCCCGCGTCGGCGTGCCTGCGAGGAGGTCACGCGGGTGGACGACCTGCCGTCGGAGGGTTGCCGGATGCGACAGCAGATCATCGATCTCCCGCGTCGTCCGGCTCCCTGATCGCCGACGGCGTGTCGTTGCGGCCCCGAGATCATCGGCGCAGGAGCGATGGGGAGATCCCCTTCAAGCAGGGCCGCGTGGGACCCGTAGCCTCGCGACGGTCCGAGTTGATGATCGATCAGGTCGATGACCGTCCGACCGCCCGGCCACGACAACATCGCGGCCGGACCGCACCGGCACGGACGCCCCAGCGCCCGCGCCGGACAGCCCACCACCCTCGGCACCACGTGATCAACCTGACGGATCGCGATAGCGCCGGCGCCCGGCCGGGCGCCCGGTTGTCGCCGAAGGGTACGGCAATTCGTTCGTACGCCTCACTGGAATGCGCTTTCGAGTAGCCCCGAAACGCCTTATGGAATCGGCGCGACGAAGCTACTCTGACGGCGCGTCATTTCCTTGGAGCGAAGGGGGCGAGCACGGTGGATCCTGCCGACATCTACCTTCCGGGCGGACGGTACTACAACGAGGACAGCGACATCGGGATCGGGACCGAGGTCGCGGTCGCCGCCGTCGCCGCGGCCGTGGGAATGGGGGTCGCCGCCGGTGTCTCACACGCCCTCCCCGCGGTCACGGGCTACCTGTCCCAGCACGGGGTGAAGATCGCGACACCGGCCGCGACCTCGCGGTGATCGCGCTCATCGAGGGGGAATCGCCCAGCAGGGCCGCCACATTGGCGGGCAAGAAGGGAGCCGGCTCGGCCGCGGTGGAACTGCTCAAGGAGATTTTCAAGGCGGCGTCCGATAATCCTCCGGACCGCCCTGCCCCGATCAGGGAATCTGCGTGAACACGCCGGCAGTGAAACTCTCCCGCTGGACGGCAGCCGACCTTCCCCTGCTGCACCGGCTCAATTCTCCGGAAATGCGCAGGCACACCGGCGAGCAGGAATCCGCCGCACGGGTTCTCCAACGCCACCGGGCCTATCTCGCCATGGCCGCGACGGGCTCGATGGGCGTGTTCCGCATCTCCGTCCTTCCCGGGTCCGCGCCGACGGGCACGGTCGGCCTCGCGGAGCAGCCCTGGGAGGGCGAGCAGGTCCTCGCCGTCGGCTGCAACGTCCTTCCCAAGTTCCAGCGGCGGGGCGTCGCCGCCGGGGCGATGCGCACCGCCCTCGGGAACGTCCGGGCCGAGGGGGTCCACCGCACGGTGGTCGCTTTCAGCGCGCTCGCCAATCCGGCCTCAACCCGCTCTGCTGGGGCCTGGGTTTCACGGCCTCCGGCGAGTGCGACTATCCGCTGGCGCGCGGAAGCATCAGATGCCGGGTCTGGCGCATGGAGCTGCGCTGACCGGCGGCATCAGCACCCGACGGCCGTTGCCCCCGTGCCGGGGGGTCGTTGAGCAGGGCGACCCTGCGTTCTCGATCGGAGCCGCCGCCGGTTCCGCCGCCAAGGAGTGTCGGCCGATGAAGCGTGCCCTGCGGTTGCTGCTCGTTCCGGTGTTCGCCGTCGGCTGGACGGCGGTGCCGGCGCCCGCAGTTCACGCGGCGGACGGCTACGACCGCTGTCCGGTCGGCCGGTACTGCCTGTTCTCCGGCCTCGACGGCAGCGGCGACATGGTCGCGCTGAGCGGGAACACGCCGGACCTCGGCGCGCTCGGGATGGACGACCGGGCGGAGTCGGACTGGAACCGCACCCCGTCGACGATCCACCTGTGGTCCGACGCCCGCTACTCCGGCTGCACGGCCGTCACCTCCTCGGGCCCGACGGGGAAGGGCGACTTCTTCCCCGCGTACCGCGACTTCTTCAGCTCGGTCGGCTTCGACGGCCGGGGCGGCCCGAGCTGCGGCACCCCTCCCGGCGAGGACGGCTGAGCGGTCCGGTCGGCCGATTCCCGTGCGAGCGGGCCGCGGTGGCACCGGCGGCCGGGAGCCGGGCGCGCGCCCCCTCCCGGTGCCGTGCGTCGACAAGCCCCCTCCGCCGGAGGCCCGGGCTCGCTATCGTGGTGGGGTGTCCACCATGGTCGAGCTACCCGAGCAACTGGAGGAGGCGGTCCGCGCAGCCGCCGCCGAGGCCGGGCTGAGCGTCAGCGCCTACGTGGCGCGTGTCCTGACGGCCGATCAGGCTGCGGCGGCCGGCAGCGAGGCCGAACGCAGGGCGCGCGCCGACGCGTTGGCCGCCGCGGCCTACCGCCAGTGGAAGGCCGCCGGGCGCAGCGAGGACGGCGCCCTGGGCATGGACGAGGTGTTCGGCGCGTGACCGGAGCCCGGTTCCCGGCCCGGTTCGCCCGCGAGGTCGGTCCGGCGATCCGCGAGCTGGACCCGGACCTCCGCAAGAGCCTGCGCGCGGCACTGGAACAGGCCGAGGCCGACCCGTGGTCCTGGCCGGCGGCCGACCGCTACGACCTCGACAGCACGGTCCGGGTGATCACTGTGGACCGGGTGATCCTGCACTGCGCGGTGCTGCCCGAGCCCCCGCACCTGTGGGTCTTCGCCGTCGCCGTGATCTGAACCGCGGTCGTTCCCGGCCGCCGCGGCGGCGCCGCCCGGCCGTCACGCCTTCGTCGCCACCAGGGTCCGCGCCCGCTCGTTCAGCTCCCGGACCCTGGTGTTGCCCGTGTACGGGCGGATGCCGGACAGCATCTGCCGGAAGTGGTCGTCGGCGCGGGCCGAGGACAGCGTCTCGTAGTCGTCCAGGAAGGCGTGCCAGGTCGCGGCGGCGCGCTCGACGTGGCCGACCTCCAACTGCCGTTGCGCCAGCAGCCCGTTGGCGTGGGCGCGGCCCTGCTTCTCGACCGGGGGGCGCAGCCGCTGGGAGCGCTGCATCGCACTGATGGAGCCGGGCACGTCGCCGAGGGCGTAGAGGACGCTGGAGACGTGGAAGTGGTAGGCCGAATCGTCGTAGCCGCCGACGTGGTCGTTGCGCCCGTTGGCCTTCGACAGGGCGTCCTCGGTCTCGCGCAGCCGCGCGAAGGCCATCACCCGGTCGCCCACCAGGGCCGCGCCGTGGGCCTGTTGTCCGGCGAGGAAGGCGCGCAGCCGGGGGCCGGAGCTGGGGGCCGCCTCGGCGGCGGCGTCGGCCAGGTCGAGCGCCTTGCGGGCGTACTTGAGGTTGGCGGCCTGCAGGGCCATCCCGCGCAGGGTCCGGCAGTACGTGACGTGGTCGCCGGCGGCGGCCGCGAGTTCGAGGGCGCGGTGGTAGTAGCTCTGGCCGAGGCCGTGCTCGATCTCGTACATCGCCATCCAGCCGGTGAGGTAGACGAGGTCGGAGGCGGCGGACAGCATGTCGGCCCGTACGGCGGGGGTGGATTCGGCCTTCAGGTACGTCCCGACGGTGTTGGTCAGGAACGCGGCGGCCATCGGCCGGGCGTGGCCGGCGCCGAGTTCGTCCAGGATGACCGCGATCCGTGCGGTCATGGTCCGGACGGTCTCGACCTCGCCCGCGCCCACCCGGACCGTGCGGCCCGCCGCTCCCGGGCTGCCGGCGTCCACGCGCTCGGCGAGGTCGGTGAACGCGGGCACCCCGAGGGCTGCCGAGTACAGGCCGGTCTTCAGTACGCTGCGCCGCGATGGGTCCATGTCGGCCCTCCCGAGGTCCACGACGTTCGACACGACGTCACCCGAACTCGGGTGCAGGACATCGTCGTCGGGGCGGGCGAATCCCGCCTGCGCCGACGTTACCGTCCGTCCGAGCCGGCGGGTGAGGACTGCGCAGACGACGGGCCGCACCGCGTCCGCCGGCCGGGTCCCGCGGACCCAGTGCGAGACCGCCGAGTGGTCGTAGCGCAGGTCGAGTCCGATCTCGTGGCCGGCCCGGTTCACGGCCCGGGCCAGCTGGGTCCTGGTCCACTGCGCCTCGGTGAGCAGCCCGGCCAGGGCCTGGTTCGGCGTCTTGGCAGCCATCCGTTGCCTCCGTCCACCCGCGTTCACGGCGTTCACACTGCGCAGCAGCATGACCGGTACCTGCCCATCGCGTCCGGCAGTTGAATGAACGTCAGCACAAGGAGGACTTCCGCCGAAGGGCGGGCCCATCATCCCTTCCCCGTCCGGCGTGCCGGGAATCACGCCGCGGTCGCCCCCTGTCCTTCCACCCGAGCGAGTGAGGCATGTCCAGCGACTACCGAACGTTCTCACGCTCGACGGCACCCGGTGCTGTCGCCGCGGCCGTCCACGGTCCGCCGACGCGACCGCCGGCCGCCGGGCTGCCCTCCACGGCGCGACGCCTGCTGGCCCAGAGCCTGCCCAACTGGCCGGAGAGCGCGGGCGAAGCGCGCCGGCTGGTCGGGCGGACGCTCCTGGCGTGGGGCGCCGACCGGGTCGCGGACAGCGCCGAACTCGTCGTCTCCGAGCTGGTCGGCAACGTCCACCGGCACACCGGCTGCGACCGGCTCGGGCTGATCCTCCAACTGCACGGGGACGTGCTGCGGATCGCCGTGCGCGACCGCGACCACAGGCTGCCGGTCTGCCGGCCGGACGAGCCCGGCGGCGACACCGGCACCGCCGGCCGCGGCCTGCAGATCGTGCAGCACCTCGCCGACCGGTGGGGGTGCGTGGAGGCGCGCTCCGGCAAGGTCGTCTGGGCGGATCTGCGGGTGAGCGCGGCCTGAGTCGCCGCGCAGCCCGGTCGGCGGGCGGCTTCAGCCTCCGCCGGTAGGGGGCTTCACCCTCCTCCGGCAGGGGGCTTCACCCTCCGTCGGCAGGCCGCTTCACCCTCCGTGGCCGCGCGGGCACCGGACGAAACCCCGGCCGGGCGGCCGGGGAAGCCGGGCCGGTCGACCCACCGACCGTCGGCGCCCCGACCGCTACTGTGGAAGGCGACGGGGGGCCGCGACGGACCAGCATCGCGTCGGCCGGAGGTTGCCGTGACCGAGCCCACCGAGCCACCAGGGCAGGCGGCCGTGCTGGGTGCGGCCGTGAAGGACCTCGTACGGAGGACCGGCGCCTCGGCCGGCCTCGTCTACCTGCTGCCCGCCGACCCGGACGCCGCCGACGGCCGCACGGACGGCCGCACCGACGGCGCCGTACTGCGGCTGGCCTGGGTGTACGGGCTGCCGTCCGACCTGCTGGCGCCCTGGCGGGCGATACCGATGGAGTCGCCGGTGCCGGTCGCCCGCGCGGTGCGGGACGGGTCCCCGGTGTGGGTGGGCGGCCAGGAGGACATGGCGCGCCGCTTCCCGCGGGTCGCCGCCGTCCTGCCGTACCGCTTCGCGCTCGCCGCCGTCCCCATCGAGGGCCGCACCCGGTACGGCGGCCTCGTGGTGCTGTGGCCGGCCGGGCACCCGAGCGAGGCCCTGCCCGGCGAACTCGACCGGGTCGCCACCTGCGCCCGCACCCTGGCCGCAGCCCTGGACCGCGACGGCCCGCCCCGCACGCCCCCCGACGCCCCGCCCGTGAACACCGACGGCACCGCGGGACGCTCCGCACCCGGCGCGGCCGGCTTCGCGGACCGCCTGCCCGGCGCCAGCATGGCCCTCGACCTGAACGGGCGCACCACCTTCCTGTCGACCGGCGCGGCCCGCCTGCTCGGCGCCCGCCCGGACGACCTGTACGGGCGACGGCCCTGGCAGGTCCTGTCGTGGCTGGAGAACCCCGCGCTGGAGGAGCAGTGCCGCCGGGCGGTCATCAGCCGCGAGCCGGCCGGCTGCATCGTCCGGCACCCGGACGGCAGCTGGCTGCGGGTGCGCTTCTTCGCCGACGCCGACGGCATCAGCGTGCGCATCACCTCCGCCTCCTCGCCCGCCGCCGAACCGCCCGTGCTCGCCGCCCCGGGCCCGCCGATGCCCGGCGTCACCGGCCGCCTCTACCAGGTCGCCCACCTCGCCGCCGCGCTGACCGAGGTCGTCGGCGTCCGCGACGTGGTGGAGCTGGTGGCCGGGCAGGTGCTGCCCGCCTTCGGCGCGCAGGGCCTGGTGCTGTCCGTCGCGGACGCCGGGCGGCTGCGGATCACCGGCCACCACGGCTACCCGTCGGCCGTCATCCGCGCCCTGGACGGCCTGCCGCTGGACACCGTCCTCACCCCGGCCGGGCAGGTCCTCGCCGACGGCACCCCGCTGTTCTTCGAGAACCCCGAGGCGATCGCCCTGCGCTACCCGGACGCCGCCCCCATCAGCGGCAAGCAGGCCTGGGCGTTCCTGCCGCTGACCGTCTCCGCCCGCCCGGTCGGCTGCTGCATCATCTCCTACGACCACCCGCACGCCTTCACCTCCGACGAGCGCGCCGTCCTGACCTCGCTCGCCGGACTGATCGCCCAGGCCGTCGAACGGGCCCACCTCTACGACGTGCAGCACGCCCTCGCCCGCGACCTCCAGCACGCCCTGCTCCCCCACGGCCTGCCGCCCGTCCCCGGCCTCACCGCGGTGGCCCGCTACCTGCCCGCCACCTACGGCGCCGAGGTCGGCGGCGACTTCTACGACCTCATCCGGCTCGGCGACCACTGCGCGGCCAGCGTCATCGGCGACGTCCAGGGCCACAACGCCCCCGCCGCCGCGATCATGGGCCAGATCCGCACGTCCGTCCACGCCCACGCCGCCACCGACACCCCGCCCGGCCAGGTCCTCGCGCGTACCAACCACCTGCTCGCCGAACTCGGCACCGACCTGCTCGCCTCCTGCCTCTACGCCCGCCTCGACCTCGCCCGCGGCACCGTCGAACTCGCCTCCGCCGGCCACGCACCCCCGCTGCTGCGCCGCCCCGACGGGCACACCGGCACCCTCGACCTGGAGTCCGGCCCCCTCCTGGGCGTCGACACCGACGCCCACTACCCCGTCACCACCTTCCCGCTCCCGCCCGGCGCCCTGCTCGTCCTCTACACCGACGGCCTCGTCGAGCACCCGGGGACCGACACCGAGGACAACACCCGCGCCCTGGCCGCCCACCTCGCCCTCACCGGCACCGGCAGCACCGACCTCGACACCGTCGCCGACGGCACCGTCCGGCACGCCAGCCCCACCGGCCACCACACCGACGACATCGCCCTGCTCCTGCTGCGCACGGCGGTCTGAACGCGATGCCCCGGAGCCGGGGGCGAGTATGGGCAAATCCGCGCAATTGCGGACACCCCTGGGCGGTGCCAGGCTTCGCACGACCACGCACAGAAGGCCGAGCCGCCTTCGGAAAGGCTGCCCATGCACCCCACGCTCAGCCCCGCCGTCCTCGCCGAACTGCGCCGCCCCCGGCCCTACCCCGCGGTGTCCGTCGTCATGACCACCCACCGCCGGGAGCCGGACAACGCGCAGGACCCGGTGCGACTGCGCAACCTGCTGGCCGAGGCGAAGGAGAAGATCCAGGCCGACCCCGGGGTCTCCCGGGCCGACCAGATCGACGTCCTGCAGCAGCTCGAACGCGCCGCCGCCGAGGTCGACCTGGTCCACGCCGAGGACGGCCTGGCGATCCTCGCCGCGCCCGGCGAGCACCAGGTCTGGTCACTCGGACGCACCAGCCCCGCCCGGGTCGTCATCTCCGACACCTTCCTCACCCGCAACCTGGTCGCCGCCCAGGCCGCCGAACGCCCGCACTGGGTGCTCGCCGTCGCCGCCGACCGGGTCGCGCTCTGGGGCGGCAACCACGAGCGGGTCGCCGAGGTCACCGACCACGGCTTCCCGCTCGTCCGCAGCTTCGACAACCCCGACCCCGAGCGGCAGGAGCGCATCGGCGACACGCCCAGCACCTTCAACGACGAGGACACCAAGACCTTCCTGCGGCAGGCCGACACCGCGATCGGCGCGATCCTCGCCGCCGCCCCCCGCCCGCTCTACGTCGTCGGCGAGGCCGCCGCCCTCGCGCTGCTGGACTCCGTCGGCCCGATCGCCAAGGCGGCCACCGCCCAGATCCCGCACGGCGGCCTCGCCCGGGCCGACGCCGACACCGTCCGCCGCGTCGTCGAACCCGCCGTCCGCGCCTACGCCGAGCGCGAGGTCAAGGAGGCCCTCACCCAGCTCGACCAGGCCCGCAGCCGCCAGGAGTACGCCGCCGGCCTGGACGAGATCTGGCAGGCCGCCTCCGCCGGCCGGGTCGCCCGCCTGGTGGTCGAGGAACACTTCCGCACCACCGTCCGCGACGACGGCGACCACCTCGTGCCCGCCGGAGCCGACGAACCCGGCGCCCGCGAGGACATCGTCGACGAAGTGATCGAGCGCATCCTCGACACCGGCGGCCAGGTCAGCTTCGTCCCCGACGGAACCCTCCCCGACACCGGCCGCGTCGCCGCCGCCCTACGCTACTGACCGCGTTCCCGTACGGACCGCGCTCCCCGTCTTCGGGGCCCGCCGGAGTGGGTTCCGGCGGGCCCCGACGACGGCCGCCACCCGGGGTCCGGCGGGCACGGAGGAACTCGTTGAGGCCGGCCGAGGCGCAGAAGGCGAGCCCGGTGCAGTCGAGGACGAGCCGCTCCGGGGCGGGTTCGCGGGCGAACGCCTTGTCGAGGACCTCGGCCAGGGTCCCGGCGGTGTCCATGTGGGCCTCGCCGTCCAGGACCAGCAGGCACACCTCGGGCCGGTCCGGGCACTCGGTCACGCGGAGCTCCGCCGTCATCACCTGGCTCCTCTCACGTGGCCGCCGCCCCGGACGGGGCAGGCTGTTCCACTTCAACGGTGGCCCGCAGGGCGTCCGCCCGCAGCCCCGTGGACGAAGCCCGGCCCGCGGCGCCGTCCGGGAAACGAAAGCCGCGCGCACCGTTAGCCCGGGCCGGGGCGGGACAGACGCTCCGTGCAGACAGCACACCGGTACCCGGAAGGGGGGCGGATTCATGGACGGCGCATCCCGTCACTGGCACCTGCTGCTCGCCCCGACCGACGGTCCCGGAGCGCAGCACGGAATGGCGTTCGTGCGCCGCGCGCTGGCCGCCCGCACGGACACGGCACCACTGGACCACCGGCTGACCGGTGACGCCCTGCTGGTGGCGTGCGAACTGCTGACCAACGCGTACGAGCACACGCCCGGCCCGCTCCGACTGGACCTGGACCTCGACCTCGTCGACGAACGGCTCACCGTGGCGGTGACCGACGCCAGCCCGCGCCGCCCCGTGGTCCGGCCCTACCGCCCGCACCGGCCGGGCGGCCACGGACTGCACATCGTCGACCGCCTGGCCACCGACTGGGGCGTGACCCCGCGGGTCGGCGGCAAGACCGTGTGGGCCGTCGTCCCCTCGGCGTGACGGCCGGGGGACCGCGGCCCTACCGGCTCAAACCCGTTCGACCGCGGCCTTGATCCGGCGGCCGAAGTCCGGCGCGTCCTTGCGGGCGGCGTACAGGGCGGGCTTGAGCAGGATCCGGCCGACGCCGTGCCCGTGCAGCTCGTTGAAGATGCGGACGCGGGCCCGGCCGCCGGGGAGCGGTTCGACGTCGTAGCCGCCGTCCGCGGTGATCAGGTTCTTGCTCTGCTCACTCCAGCGGATCGTGCGCGGCTCCTCCAGCCGGGTGATGCGGAACGTGCGCTCCGTCTTCATCCCGGCGTCCTTCACCGTGCTGCGGAACACCGTGCCGACCGCCGTGCGGCCCTCGGGCGCCTTGGTGATCTCCAGGACCCTGGGGCTGAACTCGGGATCGTGGCGCCCGTCGGCCAGGTAGGCGAACACCTCCTCCGCAGGCCGGTCGACCTCCACGATCGCCTCGAACTCGCCGGACATCTCTCGTCTCCTCGTCGTCGGTGGCCGATGCCGCGCCTTCGGCGGCTCAGGGCCGGTCGTCGTGGTGGCCGCAGACCCAGGCCAGCGCCGAGTAGGCGCCCAGCGCGAGGTCGACGTCCACCGCCCGGACGGCGCCCGCGCCGAGCTGGGCCCCCGCGGCCTGGCACTCGGCGAGGAGCTGCGCCCGGCAGGGGCCGATGGCGCCCACGGCTGCGGCGGCGGTCACGGGCGCGCCGATCTGCGCACCCACGGCCCAGCGGTACGCGCCCAGCAGGCCGTGCTCGTAGCCCGTCCACGGTCTGCGGCGGCCGTTCGCCTCCTCCAGCGCGGCGAACACCTCGTCCGCCGATCGGACCCCCACCAGCATGGTGTCGTCTTCGGTTGCCATACCCGCGACGCTACGACCGGCCCGCCGGTGGCGCCCGCCCCGCCGCGCGGCCCCGACCCGGCTCCGACCGCCGCCGGCCCGCCACGTCGCGCGCGTCCCCGGGGTGGCGGCGCCGCGGACGGCGCTGGTGCAATCGGGTGACCGACGCCGCGTATGCGCTCACCCCGGCCGGGCCGGGCGCGGCCTCGCCGCGGAAGCGCGGTGCACGAATCGAACGGCCGTCGTACCCGAACCACCCCATCGCCGCAGACGACCGCCGGCGCAGGCCTCGACAGGGCGCCCCGAAGCGCGCGAACCCGTCGGTAACAATCGCTAGAGTGTGCACGCGCCCGGGACGGCCGCTGCCTGCGCCGCCCGCCGCGCACACCGTCATGAGGTCCCGTCAGGGACGAACTGCCGCCCGCCCCCGGCGAGATCGGCGCGCCGTCGAACGACCCGCAGGCCGCGGCCCGGATCGGACGGCCGCCGCCGGGTGTCGGTCACGGGCAGTCCGGCTACAGGAGAACTAGTGAGCAAGACCTCGCGTCCGGCACGCCTCGCCGTCCGCGCCACCGCCCTCGCCACCGCCGTGGTGTTCCTCGCCGCGCCGACCGCCTCGGCCGCCAACCAGGGCATCGTCAACCCCGGCTTCGAGTCGGGCAACAGCGAGGCCTGGGGCGAGCTGATCGTCGACGACTGGTACGTCCGCGGCGCCTACGGCCGCCTGATCAACAGCAACCCCGACCGTCCGGCGCGCACCGGCGCCTGGAAGGCCACCCTCGGCGGCTACGCCACCCCCGGCCGGACCGGCCAGCGGATCACCCAGGACATCACCATCCCCGGCCTGCGGGTGCCCGTCCTGTCGTTCTGGATGAAGACGGACTACGTCGGCGCCCCGCACCGACTCGTCGTCACCGCGGTCACCATGGACAACACCCGGACCGAGCTGTACACCCGTCACAACGCGGCCGGCGGCAGCGGCGGCTACGAGCCGGTCACCGTCACCTTCCCGGACCGCTTCTACACCAGCGCCGGCCAGAAGGTCCGCCTGGAGTTCACGCACTGGGAGGAAGGCGGCAACACCGCGCCGTTCCTCATCGACGACGTGAGCCTGGAGTACCGCTTCAAGATCGCCCGCCCGGTCGTCGACTTCTCGAAGCTCACCCTGACCCCGATCGTCCCGTAGGACCTCCGGGTTGGCC
>NZ_JBSGXP010000151.1:0-20985 GCF_053610105.1 Kitasatospora sp. NPDC054939
GTCCACGCCTCGGACCGGGCAGCCAGCGCCCGGTTGTAGACCAGCCTCACGCATCCGAACGTGCGCGACAGCTCGGCCGCCTGCGCATCCGTCGGGTAGAAGCGGAACTTGAAAGCCCGCTTCACGTGAGTGGTAGCCATGACTCACACGTTAACACTTCTGCATGTGACTGCATTACGCACCGTCAGCTGCCGCTACGCAGGACCGCCTTGACCGTGATCCGGCTTCCTCTGCCCCGCTGCGCGGGAGTTTCGTCTCCTCCCCCGGCTGAAGCCGGGGATATCCACGAAAGGACTCAGATGACGGATACCCAGGACCTGCCCGCCGACTGGTCCGCGACCAAGCGCGCCCTGCTCGCCCAGCGCCTGCGCGGGGCCGCGGCGCCCGCCGCACCCGCCAGGGTCGTCGAGCCCCGCCCGGCGGGCACCCGGCCGCCGCTCTCCAGCGGCCAGGAGCGGCTCTGGTTCATGGACCAGTTCGCGCCCGGCAGCACCGCGTACGCGCTGGCGCCCGCCCGCCGGATCCGCGGTCCCCTGGACCGGCCCGCTCTGGAGGCCGCGCTCACCGACCTGGTGGCCCGGCACGAGGGCCTGCGGATGACCTTCCGCACCACCGAGGCCGGTACCGCCGAGGTGCACATCGCCGAGCCCGGACCGGTGCCCGTCCGCTTCGTCGACGTCTCCGGTACCGCCGACCCCGGCGCCCCCGCCCCCGGCACCCCCGACCCCGCCCCCGGCACCCCCGCGGCCGACCCCGAGCGCCGGGCCGCCGCGGAGCTCGCCGCCGTCCTCGCCGAGCCCTTCGACCTCGCCGAGGGCCCGCTGCTGCGCGCCCTGCTGATCCGGCTCGCCGAGGACGACCACGTCCTCGCCCTGGTGATGCACCACATCGTCTGCGACGGCTGGTCCATCGACATCATCAACCGCGAGATCGACCTCCGCTACGCCCACCACGCCCACGGCGAAGCCGGTGAACTGCCGCCCCTGGGCGTACAGTTCGGCGACTACGCGCACTGGCAGCGGGCCCGCCTGGACAGCGGCCGGCTCGCCGCCTCCCGCGACCACTGGCGCACCGAACTCGACGGCGTCCCCGCGCTGGACCTGCCCACCGACCGCCCCCGCCCGCCGCTGCTCACCTTCGACGGCGCCGCGACCGAGTTCCACTGGGACGCCGAACTCGCCGCCCGCATCGGCGAACTGGCCCGGGCCTACGGCGCCTCCACCTACATGGTGCTGATGGCCGCCTTCCAGGTGCTCCTCGGCCGGCACGCCGGCCGGCACGACTTCGCCGTCGGCTCCGCCGTCGCCGGCCGCCTGCACCGCGAACTCGAAGGCGTGGTCGGGGCGTTCGTCAACATGCTGCCGATCCGCGCCCGGCTCGCCGACGACCTGTCCTTCGGCCGCCTGGTGAGCCGGGTCCGCGAGACCACGCTCGACGCCTACGCCCACCAGGAGGTGCCGTTCGAGCAGATGGTCAACGACCTGGCCGTCGAGCGGGACGTCAGCCGCGCCGCCGTCTTCCAGACCACCTTCGCCTTCCAGAACTACGGGGACAAGGCCGCCGCCGCCCTCACCGCGGAGGGCTTCGGCTACGAGGCCACCACCACCCACGCCGACCTCGCCCTCTACATGCGCGAGAAGAAGGACGGCGGCCTCTACGGCCTGCTCACCTACCGCACCGACCTGTTCGACGCCGCCACCGGCGAGGCGTTCGCCGGACGCTTCCGGCTGCTCACCGCCGCCGCGGTCGCCGACCCCGACCGGCTCATCGGCGAACTCCCGCTGCTCACCGACACCGAACGGGCCACCGTGCTCGGCCGTTGGGCGGCCGGGCCCGAGCTGCCCGCCGACGGCCCGGCGACCCTCACCCGGTTGCTCGCCGACACCGCCGCCCGCACCCCCGACGCCCCCGCCCTGGCCTTCGCCGACGCGACCCTCCGCTACGGCGAACTCGACCGCCGCGCCAACGCCCTGGCCCGCCGCCTGCGCGCACTCGGCGTCGGCGCGGACGACCGGGTCGCGGTCTGCCTCGAACAGTCCCCGGACCTCGCCGTCGCCCTGGTCGCCGTCCTCAAGGCCGGCGGCGGCTACCTCCCGCTCGACCCCGAGCAGCCGCCGGCCCGACTGGCCCGGCTGGTCGCCGACGCCGGCGTGCGGGTCCTGGTCACCGACCGCGCCCTGCGCCCGCACTTCGCCGGGTACGAGGGCGCCGAACTGCTCACCGACATCCCCGCGCCGGAGCCGGCCGACGACTCCCCGCTGCCGGAGCTGTCCGGCCCCGACCACCTCGCGTACGTCATCTACACCTCAGGCTCCACCGGCGCCCCCAAGGGCGTCGGGGTGCAGCACCGCCAGATCCTCAACTACCTGGCCGGCGTCCGGGAACGGCTGCGGATCGTCCCCGGCGCGAGCTACGGCCTGCTGCAGTCGCTCTCCTTCGACTTCAGCATCACCATGCTGTACCTGGCGCTCACCACCGGCGGGCAGGTCCACCTGCTGCCGCGCCGCATCGCCGGGGTGGAACTCGCCGAGGAGATCGAGCGGACCGGCCTCGACTACCTCAAGATGACCCCCTCGCACCTCGCCGCGCTCACCGCCGACGCCCCCGTCGAACGGCTGCTGCCCCGCCGCGCGCTGGTCCTCGGCGGCGAGGCCAGCACCTGGTCCTGGGCCGCCCGGATCGCCGCGCTCGGGCAGTGCGCGGTGTTCAACCACTACGGCCCCACCGAGGCCACGGTCGGCATCACCGTCCAAGAGGTCACCGCCGCCGGCTCGGAGGAACCCGGCGCCACCCCGATCGGCACCCCGCTCGCCGGGGGCCGCTGCTACGTCCTCGACGCCGCACTGCACCCGGTCCCGCCCGGCGTCACCGGCGAGCTGTACCTCGGCGGCGACCGGCTCGCCCGCGGCTACCTCGGCCGCCCGGACCTGACCGCCCAGCGCTTCCTGCCCGACCCGTACGCCGACGCGCCCGGCGCCCGGATGTACCGGACCGGCGACCTCGCCCGGTGGCGCCCCGACGGCACCCTCGACTACCTCGGCCGCGCCGACCACCAGATCAAGGTGCGCGGCTACCGGGTCGAACCCGGCGAGATCGAGGCCGCCCTCACCGCCCTGCCCGGCATCACCCAGGCCCTGGTGCTGGCCCGCGGCGAAGGCGTCCGGCAGAACCTGGTCGCCTACCTGGAGCACCCCGGCGACGCCCCCGCCCCCGCCGCCGACCTGCGCACCGCGCTGGCCCGGACACTGCCCGACTACATGGTCCCCGCCCGGTACGTGGTCCTGGACCGGATGCCGCTGCTCGCCCACGGCAAGGTCGACCGGGCCGCCCTGCCGGAACCCGAGGACGCCCCCGTCGCCGGCACCCGCGTCGCCCCCGAGGGCGACACCGAGCGGACGATCGCCGCGATCTGGGCCGACCTGCTCGGCCTGCCCGAGGTCGGCGCCACCGACGACTTCTTCGACCTCGGCGGCCACTCCCTGCTCGCCACCCAGGTGGTCGCCCGGATGCGCCGGGCCTTCCCCGAACTCGCCACCCCCGTCGGGGTGATGGACCTCTTCAAGTACCCGACGGTACGCCGCCTCGCCGAACTCGTCGCCACCCCGCAGGCCGACCGCGGCCCGCGCCGCCTGCTGCACCGGCTCACCCCCGAACGCCGCCGCACCACCGCCAGCCTCGTCTGCGCCCCGTACGGCGGCGGAAGCGCGCTGATCTACAAGCCGCTCGCCGACGCCCTGCCCGCGGACTGGGCGCTGCACTCCATCGCCGTCCCCGGCCACGAACTGGGCGAGGAACCGATGGACATCGACGAGGTCGCCCGGCTCTGCGCCGAGGAGATCGTGGCGAACGTCCCCGGCCCGCTCGTGCTGTACGGGCACTGCGGGGTCGGCGTCCGGCTCACCGTGGAGATCGCCCGCCGGGTGGAGGCGGCCGGACGCGCCGTCGACGCCGTCCACCTCGGCGGCATCTTCCCGTTCGCCCGCCCCCGAGGACGCGGCTCCGCCGTCGCCGAACGCCTTGCCGAACTCACCGACCGGCTGCGCAGCGACCAGGGCATGATCAACGCCCTGGCGGCGGCCGGACTGGACACCGACGAGATCGGGGAGGAGCAGCTGCGGCTGATCGTCCGCAACCGCCGCGCGGGCACCAAGGGCGCCGAACGCTACTTCGGCGAGCTCTTCGAGAGCGCGGGCGGCACCATCGAGGCCCCGGTCATCGCGGTCTGCGGCGACCGCGACCCGGCCACCGAGTTCTACCAGGAGCGCTACCGCGAGTGGCACCGGCTCACCGGCACCGCCGCCGTGGTGGTCCTCGACGAGGCCGGGCACTTCTACCTCAAGTACCGGGCCGCCGAACTGGCCGACATCCTCACCGGCGTGCACCGCTCGATCGCGGCCGGCGAGGAGGAGCGCCACCGGCGTACGGAGGGCGCCACCTGGTGGCTGGCGGGCCTCTCGCGCGCCGCCGGATCCACTGCCGAACAGCCCGTCGGGCCCGCGGTCGGTGCCGCCCCCGCAGCCGCGCCTGTCGGGCGTTCCGGGAAGCCGGACACACCCGTCCGCCCCACCATGGGCCGCTTCCTCGCCGTCGCCTCCGGCCAGCAGATGTCCATGCTCGGCTCGGCGCTCACCGAATTCGCCCTGCCGATCTGGATCCTGCTGACCACCGGCTCGCTCGCCCAGTTCGGCCTGCTCGCCGCCTGCGGACTCGTCCCCGGCATCCTCGCCGCCCCGCTGGCCGGCGCCGTCGCCGACCGCGGCGACCGCCGCCGCATCATGCTCGCGGGCGACCTCGCGGCCGGCGCCACCCAGGCCCTCCTGCTCGCCCTCCTCCTCAGCGACGGACTTCAGGTCTGGCACTGCTACGCCCTCATCGCCGTCCTCTCCACCGCCCTCGCCTTCCAACGCGTCGCCTGGGGCTCGGCGGTGCCGCAACTCGTGCCCAAGCGCTACCTCGGCCGCGCCAACGGCGTGGTGCAGATGGCCTTCGGCCTCGCCCAGTTCCTGGTCCCCCTGGTCGCCGTCGGCCTGTACGACGCGATCGGCCTCGGCGGCATCCTCGCCCTCGACGTCGCCAGTTACGTCTTCGCCACCGCCGTCACGCTCGCCGTGCGCTTCCCCGACGTGATGCCCGCCACCCGCCGGGAGAGCGTCGCCGCCGAGATCAGGGCCGGCTTCCGGCAGGCGCTCGGCAGCCGGCACTTCCGGGCCATGCTGTTCTGGTTCGCCGTCCTCAACATCTTCCTGTCGCCGCTGTTCCTGCTGGTCACCCCGCTGGTGCTGTCCTTCGCCCCGCTGTCGGCGGCCGGCTGGGTCTCCACCGCCGCCGGCGCCGGGGCCGTCCTCGGCGGCCTCACCCTGCTGGTCTGGGGCGGCCCCCGCCGGCTGCGGCTGCGCGGCGTCCTGCTCGCCACCGTCGGCCTCGCCACCGCCTGCCTGGTCACCGGACTGGGGCCGTCCCTCTGGGTGGTCGCACTCGGCGCCTTCGGCATGACGTACGGACTCGCCCTGGTCAACGGCGTCTACGCGACCATCGTGCAGACCAAGGTGCCGCTGCGCTTCCACGGCCGGGTGATCGCGGTCAACACCATGGTCGCCTGGTCCACCCTGCCGGTCGGCTTCGCGCTCGTCGCCCCGTTCGGCCCGAAGCTGCTCCAGCCCCTGATGGACGAGGGCGGCGCCCTGGCCGGCACCGTCGGCGCCCTGATCGGCACCGGGGAGGGCCGCGGCATCGGCCTGCTCTACGTCCTGTTCGGGCTGGCCATGGCCGCCCTCGCCCTGATCAGCCTCTGCATCCCCGTCCTGGCCCGGTTCGACCGCGACGTCCCGGACGCCCAGTCCGACGACCTGGTCGGCCTGGAGACCCTGCACGCCCGCGCGAAGAACGAGTTGAGCCGATGACCGCCGCCGTCCCGACCGACCCCGCCGCCCCGACCGACCCCGCCGAGCCCTCGACCGCCGCCACCCCGACCGTCACCGCCCACCCGCTCACCGGCGAACAGCGCCGACTCTGGTTCCTCCAGCAGCTCCACCCCGAGGACGCCGGCTTCACCATGTACCTCAACCGGCGCTGGAGCGGCCCGCTCGACCGGCGGGCCCTGCGCGCCGCCCTCACCCGGCTCACCGACCGGCACGAGGTCCTGCGCACCCGCTTCGCCCTCGACGGCGAGGAGCCCGTCCAACTCGTCGAGCCGAACCGCCCGATCGACCTCACCACGGTCGAACTCCCCGTCGGCACCGGCGAGGACGGCTTCACCGCGGCCTGCGCCCCCCACGTCAACGCCCCCTTCGACCTGGCCGCCCGCCCGCCCCTGCGCGCCGCCCTGATCAGCGCCGGTCCGCACGAGCACGCCCTCTGCCTCGTCCTGCACCACATCGTCTCCGACGGCTGGTCGTTCACCGTCCTCTGGCGCGAACTGCTCGCCCTCTACCGCGACGAACTCGGCGAGGCCCCCGCCGACCTCCCCGAACTCGCCCTCCAGTACGGCGACTTCGCCCGCGCCGAACAGGCCAGGCTGGCCGCCGGAGCCGCCGAGGAGGGCTTCCGCCGCTGGACCGACAGGCTGGCCGGGATCGCCCCGCTCAGCCTCCCGCTCGACCACCCGCGACCCGAACACCCCACCCACCCGGCCGGATTCACCGACCTCGCGCTCGGCCCCGCACTCACCGCCGGCCTCGACCAACTGGCCCGCGAGCAGCGCTGCACCCCCTTCATGGTCCTGCTCGCCGCCTACCAGAGCGTGCTCGCCCGCTGGACCGGCACCGAGGACTTCGCCGTCGGCACCCCCGTCGCCGGCCGCTACGAGACCGCCCACGAAGCCCTGATCGGCTACTTCAGCCGCACCGCCGTCGTCCGCGCCGACCTCACCGGCGCCCCCGACTTCCGCACCGTCCTGCGCCGGGTCCGCTCCGCCACCCTCGCCGCCCTCGGCCACCCGGACCTCCCCGCCGAACGGGTCGCCGCCGAACTCGGCCTCCCCGCCCGCCCCGGCGCATCCCCGCTCTACCAGGCGGTCTTCGTCCACCAGAGCCAGTACGACCTGGCCGACGCCGGCGCCCGCCCGCCGCTGCCCGCCGGCGTCCGCACCGCGAGCATGGACTCCGGCTTCGACCGCGCCAAGACCGACCTGCTGCTCGACAGTTGGCGCACCGACGACGGCGGCATGACGCTCTCCTTCACCTTCGACCGGGAACTCCTCGAACGCGCCACCGTCGAAGCCCTCGCCCGCCGCCTGCGCCGCCTGCTCACCCGCGTCGTCGACGAACCCGAACTGCCCCTGCACGGCGACTGGCTGCTCGACCCCGAGGAGCACGCCCACCTGCTCGCCCTCGGCACCGGACCCGCCCCCGCACCCGATGTCCGCAGCATCCTGCGGCGCTTCGCCGAACAGGCCGCCGCCCGCCCCGACGCCCCCGCCCTGGCCTGCGCCGGGAGCACCCGCAGCTACGCCGAACTCGACCGCGCCTCCGACGACCTGGCCCGCCGCCTCGGCCCCGTCGCCGACCGGGCCGTGGCCGTCCGGATCGACCCCTCCTTCGACCTGGTCACCGCGCTCCTCGCGATCTGGAAGGCCGGCGCCGGCTACCTGCCGCTCGACCCCGCCCACCCCGCCGAACGGCAGCGGCTGATGATCCGCGAGGCCGACGCCGCCCTGCTGCTCACCGCCGGCGACCACCCCGACCTCGGCGCACCCGTCCTGGACGTCACCGCGCAGCCCGCTCCCCACACCCCCGCCGCGGACCTGCCCGGCAGCCGCCCCGACGGCCTCGCCTACGTCCTCTACACCTCCGGCTCCACCGGCACCCCCAAGGGCGTCGCCGTCGAGCACGCCGCACTCGCCGACCGCGTCCACTGGATGGCCGGCCCCGACGGCTACGCCCTCGGACCGGCCGACCGCATCGTCCAGTTCGCCTCCATCGGCTTCGACACCCACGCCGAGGAGCTCTGGCCCGCCCTCGCCGCCGGCGCCTGCGTCGTGCTGCTGCCCGGCGGCGGCCGGATGCTGCCCGACCTGCTGCGCGGACCCGACGGCGGCGCCGTCACCGTGCTCGACCTGCCCACCGCCTACTGGCAGGAGCTGGTCGCGCTCGACGACCAGGCCCCCTGGCCGGCGTCGCTGCGCCTGGTCGTCCTCGGCGGCTCCGAGGCCCGCGCCGACACCCTCGCCCGCTGGCGCGCCCGGCACGGCGACACCGTCCGGCTGGTCAACACCTACGGCCCCACCGAGGCCACCGTCATCGTCACCGCAGGCGACCTCGCGGGCCCCGGCAGCACCCCCGCCCCGCAAGGCTCCTCCTCGCCGGGCCGCCCCCCGCTGGGCCGCCCGCTGCCCGGCGTCCGCCTCTACGTCCTCGACGACCGCGGCGCCCTGCTGCCCGCCGGCTCCGAGGGCGAACTCCACATCGGCGGCCGCGGCCTCGCCCGCGGCTACCTCGCCCGCCCCGAGCTGACCGCCGACGCCTTCCCGCCCGACCCGTTCGGCGACGGCGGCCCGATGTACCGCACCGGCGACCGCGTCCGCTGGCGCACCGACGGACAACTGGAGTTCCTGGGCCGCGCCGACGACCAGGTGAAGATCCGCGGCTACCGGATCGAACCTGCCGAGATCGAGGCCGCCCTGACCGCCCACCCGGCCGTCGCCCGCGCGGCCGCGCTGGTCCGCGACGGCCGCCGCCTGCTCGCCTGGGCCGTCCTGCGCCCGGGCACCCGCACCCCCGCCGCCGACCTGCGCGAATACCTCTCCGTGCGGCTGCCCGCGTACATGGTCCCCGACGCGGTCGTCCCGCTCGACACCCTCCCGCTCACCCCCAACGGCAAGCTCGACACCGCCGCCCTGCCCGACCCCGACCCGAGCGCCGGCGCCGCCACCTACCTGGCCCCCCGCACCGACGCCGAGGCCCTGGTCGCCGACCTCTGGCAGGAGGTCCTCGGCCTGCCGAAGGTCGGCGCCCTCGACGACGTCTTCCGACTCGGCGCCGACTCCCTCCTGGTGACCCGGGTCGCCGCCCGTATCCGCGCCGGCCTCGGCCTGGAGATTCCCCTCCGCGACGTCTTCGAGAGCCCCACCCCCGCCGCCCTCGCCACCCGCATCGAAGCCCTCCTGATCGCCGAGATCGACGCCCTCACCGAGGACGAAGCCGCCGACCGCCTCACATAGCGCCCCGGCCCCGGCCGCCACCGGAGGCGGGGCCCACCGCACGCCGGGGGCGGCTGACCGGTTCCCTCCCTGACGGGTTGCCACGTTATTGCGAACGTCAGTCCGGTTAGGGTGGGGGTCGATGCGTGGTGATCGGGGGGTCATGGGGAACGCGGAATCGACGCACGGTGCGGGCGGTGCGTGGGATCGAACCCCGACACGGTCTCGCTCGACGCTGCGCCCACTGCCGAGATTCGGCGACGGGGGTTGACCGTGCGTATCCGGCCGGCCGTGTCCGCGACGAGGACCAGTCCGGCATACGGCCCCCGCCCGACTTCCGCAGCGGTGACGCTGCGGTCACGGCAACGGGGTCGGCGTGAACCAGGAAGTCCGGGTCGTCGAGGAGTTGCGGCGCAAGGTCTGCGCGGACTGCCTCCCGGAGGAGCGTGCCAAGTTCTTCCGGCGTGCTGCGCGCCAGATCCGGTGAGCCGTCGGAGCCCCGGGGGATTCTTGCTGCGAGCGCGCGGGCCGCGGACACGGGGTCCGGTACCGACCTGTTGTCCGTCACCGAGTCGCGGAGTGGTCCTGGCGCCACCCACCACTTCGCGCGGGTGGGTGAGTCCGGTGGCAGCAACTGCGAAGCGACCCTGACAGGCTCTGTTCCGGCGACGGCGGACCACTCGTCGCGCGTGAGCGGCTGTGCGGCGTCCGCGAGCACTGCGACAGCCGATCGCGCCGGGGAAGGGAGTGCAGCCCACCAACTGCCGACGACGCCGGCCGTCAGGTCCACTGCGGCTCCGGCCGGCACCTTCGAGGCGATCAGGGCTGCTCCGGGGTTGGGGTACACGTCGGTCGCGTCGACCGGGGAGTCGGCGCACAGTTTCACGTACCAGGCCGTGAACCGGACTGGATCGGTCCACACGGGCTGGTCGAGGGCCAGGAGCGCGGCCCCTTCGGCGAGCGCGGGCCCGCCCTCCAGCACCAGTCGGAGATCTGGCACAACCACGAGAGGGCGCAGCAACTGATCGGTGACGGCATCCGGCTCGGCAGCGCGGTTGAGGTCGCAGAGGAAGAGCAGAATCGGCCTATTCAAGGCACCTGTGGCTGCGACGAGTTCAGATGCGGTGGTGGTATGCACGCCGAGGCGGGATGCGAGCACCCAGACTGCACTGTGAACGTCCATACCCCCAAGCGACATACAAGCGTCCGGGCGTTGGCGCGGCGGTACGTCCGGGCCGGTGCAGGCGGTGGCGAGCCACGACAGCAGGTGGGTCTTGCCGATGCCGGGTGGCCCGCCGACCACGCAGAGTCGAGGCGCCAGGGGGTCGTCCAGCATGCTCAGCAGGGCGTGGCCCGCGGCCTGCCTTCCGGCGCCCAGCGGTGGTAGCCGGCGTGCGGTTGCTTTCACGGGCCCCCGTCTGCGTTTCCGAGCACGCAAGTCTACGAGAGGTCTTCCAGCGGGTGGCGGGGCCCCTGTCGGTCGGGCCGCTCCGTGGGGGTCAGGACTGCCCCGGGGTCGGCGGCGGGGTGGGGGTGGTCGGGGGGACGGGGGTGGTCGGGGAGCCGGGGGGTGTGGGGGAGGCGGAGGCGGTGGGGGAGGTGCTGGGCTCGGGAGGGAGGTCGTAGACGTTGTTCGGGGAGATGATCTGGGTGATCGCCTTGCCGAAGACCGTGGACGGCTCCTCGCCCTGGTAGGTGATGTCGGTGGTCAGCTGGACCACCAGGGTGGTCCTGGACGCGGGCTGGTAGAGCACCAGGCTCTCGTAGCCGGGGAGCGAGCCGTTGTGGCCGATCCAGCCGTTGTTGTCGAAGATGGCCAGGCCGTAGCGGGTGGTGCCGATGCCGGTGGGGAGCATCGCGAGTCGTTCGGCCTGGGTCTTGGGGGTGAGCAGGGTGCCGGTGGCGAGCACCTTGGCCCAGGTGGTGAGGTCGTCCCGCTGGGAGATCATCGCGCCGGCGGCCCAGGCCCAGGACGGGTTCCAGTCGGTCGCGTCGACGACCTGGCCGTCGGGTGTCTGGTCGGTGTAGCCGTGCGGCATGCTCGCGGGGTGGGCGGCGTCGACGGGGAAGAGGGTGCCGGTCAGGCCGGCCTTGCTGATCACTTCCTCCTGGAGGAAGGTGTTCAGCGGCTTGCCGCCGACCTGTTCGACGACGAGCCCGAGCAGGACGGTGTTGGTGTTGGAGTACTGGAACCGGGCGCCGGGCTCGAAGACGACCGGGTGCTTGAAGCTGTAGGCGAGCAGTTCGGGCGGGGTGAACTGGCGGGTCGGGTCGGACTCCAGGGCGTTCGCGAAGTCCGGGTCGAAGGTGTAGGAGTACAGGCCGCTGCGCATCTCGGCGAGTTGGCGCAGGGTGATGCGGTCGCCGTTGGGCACGCCCGGGATGTACTTGCCGATGGTGTCGTCCAGGCCGACCTTGCCCTGGTCCACGAGCCGCAGCAGGCCGGTGACGGTGAAGGTCTTGGTGACGCTGCCGATCCGCATCGGGAGGACGCCGGTGCACGCCCGGCCGGTGGTGCGGTCGGTGACGCCCATGGTGCCCGCGCCGCCCTGGTTGTTGGCGTCGAACACGGCGTACGCGACGCAGGGCACGTTCGCGGCCTGCTGCACCTGCTGGATCGCCGTGACGACCTCCGACATGACCTCGGGCGTGAGCGCCTTGACGGGGCCGCTCGCCCCGGCCGTCGGGGTCGCCGTCGGCTGGTTGTTGGCCGCGGGCACGGCGGACGCGGGGGCCTGTCCGGCGGGTCGGGGCGCGGGGCCGGAGCAGGCGGTGAGCAGGCCGGCCAGGGCCAGCGCGGGAACGGCGGCGCGCAGCAGCGGGGTTCTGGTCATCGGGGGTTCCTCGGGTCGGTTCCGGGTGCTCAGGCGGCGGCGGCCGGGGAGAGGGTGGGCGATGCGGAGGCCGAGGCGGACGGGAAGTCGTAGACGTTGCCGGGCGAGACGATCCGGGTGATCGCCCGGGCGAGCAGGGTCGACGGCTCCTCGCCCTGGTAGGAGGTGTCGGTGTTGGTCATGATCACCAGGTCGGCCTGGGCGGCGGGCAGGCGGACCACGACGGTCTGGTAGCCGGGCAGCGAGCCGTTGTGGCCGATCCAGCCGTGGTTCTCGAAGATGCCGAGGCCGTACGAGGTACCGGGGGTGCCCATGTCGGGGAAGTCCAGCCGCTGGGCCTGGGTGGCGGGGGTGAGCAGGGTGCCGGTGGCCAGGACGGTGGCCCAGGTCTTCAGGTCGGGCAGGTCGGAGATCATCGCGCCGGCTGCCCAGCCCCAGGAGGGGTTCCAGCCTGTGGCGTTGGCGGTCTGCCCGTCCGGGGTCTGGTTGGTGTAGCCCTGGGCGTGCGGGTCGGGGAACTCGGAGCCGACCGGGAAGATCGTCTTCTTGAGCCCGGCGGGCTCGGAGACCTGCTCCCTGATGAACTCGCCGAGCGACTGCCCGCCGACCTGTTCGACGACCAGGCCGAGCAGCACCGTGTTGGTGTTGGAGTACTCGAACGCGGCGCCGGGTTCGAAGTCCACCGGGTGCTTGAAGCTGTACGTCAGCAACTCCTGTGGGGTGAACGGCCGTTGGGGGTCGGCCAGCAGCGTGTTCACGAACTGCTCGTCCGAGGTGTACGGGTAGAGCCCGCTACGCATGCCGGCGAGCTGGCGCAGGGTGATGCGGTCCCCGTTGGGCACGCCCGAGACGTAGCTGCCGATGGTGTCGTCCAGGCCGAGCTTCTGCTGGTCGACGAGGCGGAGCAGGGCGGTGACGGTGAAGGTCTTGGTGACGCTGCCCATGCGGTGGTTGACCGCGGTGGTCATCGGTTGACCGGTGGCCGTGTCGGCGACCCCGAAGGCCTTCTCGTAGCCCTCGCTGCCGGGCGAGGTGAGCGAGACGACGGCCCCGGGCACGCCGGCCTGGGTCATCGCCTGCTGGATCGCGGCGTCCAGCTGGGCGTTGACGTCCGGGCCGAGCGGGACGAGGGTGCCGCCGGTGGCGCTGCCGCTCGGTGACTGGTCGGCCTTCGCGGGGAGGGCCGTCGCGGGTGCGGGTCCGGTGGCCTGCGGCGAGGGCCCGGAGCAGGCGGCGGCCAGCAGGCCGGCCAGGGCGAGGGTGGGCACGGCCGTCCGCAGCCGACGGTTCCGGGTCATGGGTGGCCTCTCTGGACGGACGGGGGCGCGCCCCGGAGCGGCGCTCCGCGGGGGCGGCGGGACTGCTCGCCAACGTAGGCGGCTCCCCGCGGGTACGCCCGGTGAGCTGGCCCGTTCGTGGGGTGACGGCGGGTGCTGCCCTGAGGGAGGGTCGGCTCCCAGGGGCGGTCAGCCCGGGAAGACGTACGGGTGGTCGGGGAAGAGCTGCTCGGTGACGGCCTGGACGACCAGGGTCGAGGGCTCGATGCCGAAGGGGTTCAGGATCCAGCTGTTGACGAGGACGGCGACGGTGGCGCGTTCCTCCGGCAGGTAGAGGGCCACGCTCTCGTAGCCCGGGGTCGAGTCGGTGTAGCCGACCCAGCCGTTGATCTCGCGGATCCCGAGGCCGTAGGTGACGCCGGGGCGGGCGGTGGCCCGCATCACCGTGCGTTCGGCCTGGGTGCGTTCGCTGAGCCCCTCGCCGGTGGCGAGCGCCCGCGCCCAGCCCTGGAGGCCGGAGACGTTCGCGACCATCGGGCCGAGGCCGCCCATCCAGGAGGGGTTGAGCTCGGAGGCGTCCACCAGGCCCCCGGAGAGGTTGAGGGCGTAGCCGTGGGCCGTCTGGGGCCTGAGCGTGCTGTCCGCGGGGATGGCGAAGTCGGAGGCGTTCTGGGCCGGGACGACGTCGCCGCGGACCACCTCGCGGATCGGCCGGCCGGTCACCTCCTCCACCACGAGTTCCAGCAGCACGGTGTTGGTGAGGTTCTCCTGCTGGGCGATGCCGGGTTCGAACAGGACGGCGTGGGCGAAGCTGTGGGCGAGCAGCTCGCGGGGGGTGAACTCCCGTTCCGGGTCGGCCCCGACGGCGGCAGCGAAGGCCTCGTCCGCCTCGTACGGGAAGAGCCCGCTGCGCATGCCGGCCAGGTGGCGCAGGGTGATCCGCTCGCCGTTCGGCACGTCGGGGACGTAGTCGGCGACGGGGTCGTCGAGGGCGACCAGGCCCTGGTCGACCAGCCGGAGCAGGGCGGTCACGGTGAAGGAGGTGGTCATGGTGCCGATCCGCACCTCGCTGGCGGGGGTCGGCAGGTCGAGCGGGGTGTCGCCGACGGCCGGTTCGAGGGTGAAGGGGGCGCCGATCCGCCGGGTGAAGGAGAGGTGGCCGGGTATGTCGACGGCGACGACGACGCCGGGCCGGTAGCCGTCGGGGTAGGTGGCCAGCAGCGCCTCGATCTGCTCCTGGACCCGGTCGGCCGCGGTGGTGGCGAGGACGGGGTCGACCTGGGCGGCGGGGGCCGGGGCGGCGCCGGGGCCGGCCGACGGGGGCGGGGCGGTGCAGCCCGCGGCCAGCAGCCCGGCGGTTCCGAGCGCGGCGACGGCGGTCCGCAGCGGGAGGGCGCTCCTCGGGCCGGGGCGGCGGCGGTTGCTGGTCATGGGGGCGCCTCTCTGGGCGGGGACGGCCCCCGGGGCGCCGCTCGGCGGACGCCCGCGGGGTGCTCGCCACGGTATGCGGCTCCCCGCGGGTACGCCCGGCGGCCTCACCCGTTCGGGGGTGCCCCCACCGGCGCGACCACCGCCGTACCGACCGGCGCCCCGGCCGCCACCCTCACCGCCGCGCCCACCGCCGCGTCGAGGGCTGCCAGGAACGCGTCGGCCAGTGCGGCGACGGCGTCCGGGGCGAAGGCGTGCTCGTTGTGGCGCAGCCAGCAGCGCAGGCTGCCGTCGGGCTGCTCGGAGGCCATCAGCTCGGGGACGTGGCGGTCGCCGCCGGGCATCGGCCAGGGCTGCGTGACGTTGCGCGGCAGCTCCCACTCGGTGCAGGCGAGGCCGGGGAGCTGGGCGGGGGCGTTCCAGCTCTCGTAGCGCAGCCAGGCGGCGAACGGCACCTGCGGGCTGAACTCGGCGAAGGGGTAGAGCTGGTGGTCGAGCGCGGCGGTGGAGGCGGTGCGGACCCGGTCCAGCAGTTCGGCGAAGCCGGGGGAGCCGGTGGCGTCCACACGCAGCAGCAGGGACTGCACGAAGCAGCCGATCACCCGCTCGGCCTCGGGCCTGGTCCGTCCGGGCACCGGGGTCATCAGGACGAGGTCGGTCGCTCCGCTGTGCGCGGCGAGCAGGCCGCTCCACACCGCGGCCAGCGCGAGGAAGGGGGTGGCGCCCAGCTCGGTGGCGCGCTCGCGCAGGGCGGCGGCCCGTTCGGCGGGGACGGTGAAGCGGTGGGCGCCGATCAGGGCGGTCTCGACGTCCTGCCGCCCGGGGAACGGGCCGATCCCCTCGGGGGCGCCGGCCAGGGCGCGGGCGAAGTGCCGCCGGGAGGTGGGCCAGTGGGCGTTGGACCAGGCGACGAGTTCGCCGTACGCGGGGCCGGGGCGGCCGGGCGGGGCGGGCCGTCCGCGCCGGAACGCCGAGTACAGGACGCCGAGTTCCTGCAGCAGGACGCCGACCGACCAGCCGTCGGCGACCAGGTGGTGGACGGCCAGCAGTACGACGTGGTCCCGTGGGCCGCGGCTCGCCACCACCAGCCGGGTCATCGGGCCGGCGGCGGGGTCGGTGGGGCGGTCGCGTTCGGCGATCAGGCGCGCGGAGACCTGGTCGTCGTCCAGCCCGGTGGCGTCCAGCAGCAGGACGTCGGCCTGCGGCTGCTCGTCGACGACGGCGCGCAGCACGCCGGGGGCGGCGCCGGGCACCGGTGCGAAGCGGGTGCGCAGGGCGGGGTGGCGGTGGACGGCCTCCAGCAGGGCCCGCCGCAGCACCCCGGTGTCCAGCGGGTCGCGGACCCGGAACACCACGGGGATCACGCCGACGTTGCGGCCGGGCGCCTCGGCGGTCCAGCGCAGGAAGTTCTCCTGCTGCGAGGTGAGCGGTACCTCGTGGGCCTGGGCGCGCAGTTCGGCGAGGAACGGCGACACGGGGGCGGGCGCTGCTCCGGCGCCGGCTCCGGTGTCGGCGGGCGCTGCGCCGCCGGTGGCGGTGGCGGTGCCGACCGCGGTGTCCGTGTCGTCGGGTACGGGTACGGGTGCGGCGTCGGCGAGCCAGGCGGCCTGGGCGCGCAGCGAGGGCCGTTCGAAGACCAGGGCGGTGCCGGCCGCGACCCCGAACTCCCCGGAGATCGCGGCGGCCAGTTGGACGGCCCGGAAGCTGTCGCCGCCGAGGGCGAAGAACTCCTCCTCGACGGTGCGCACGGGTCGGGCCAGGACGCGCTGCCAGAGCCGGGCGAGAGTGCGTTCGGCGGCGGTGTCCGGTGCGCGGCCGCCGGCCGGGGCGGCGGTCTCGAAGCGGGCGCGGAGTTCGTGCTTGACGACCTTGCCGCTGGGGTTGCGCGGCAGCGAGTCGGTGAGCAGGATCCGCACCGGCAGTTCGGGGCGGGCGAGCCGGGTGCTGAGGAAGAGCCGCAGGTCGTCCGGGTCGAGCCCGCCGGCCGCCGGGACGACCGCCGCGACCGGCACGCTGCCCATCACCGGGTGCGGCACGCCGAGGGCCGCCGCGTCGGCGACCTGCGGGTGCTCGTGCAGCACCTCCTCGATCCGCAGGGTGGAGACCTTGAGCGCGCCGGACTTGATGAGGTCGCTCTCGCGGTCGACGAGGTATAGGTAGCCGGCGTCGTCGAGCCGGCCGAGGTCGCCCATCCGGACCCAGCCGTCCCGGAAGACGGCGGCGCTGCGGGCGCCGTCGCCGACGTAGCGGCGGGGCGGGCCGGGTTGGCGCAGCCAGATCTCGCCGGTGCCGCCGGGCGGTACGGGCGTGCCGTCGGGGGTGAGGACGCGCAGGTCGGCGGGGTCGGCGGGGCGGCCGACGGAGCCGGGGCGGGCGGCGTCGACGACGGCGGAGATCTGGGCGGGGGAGGCTTCGGCGGAGGTGTAGGTGTTGACCAGGGTGGCCCCGGGCAGGGCCCGGGCGAGTCCGGCGGCGACCGCGCCGGGCAGGGCGGCGGCGGAGCAGCTGACGAGCAGCACGCTGCCGAGGTCGTGGCGGTCGGCGGTGCCGGAGTCGATCAGTTCGGCGGCCATCGAGGGCACCAGGAAGACGGTGCCGACGCGGTACCGGGCGACGGCGCGGCCGAACTCCTCGGCGTCGAAGCGCGGCAGGCAGACCGTGGTGGGGTGGCCGGTGAGCGCGTTCAGCAGGGCGACCTGGGCGGCGTTGGTGCCGATCGGGAAGGCGTGCAGGGCGTGCCCGGAGTGGGCGTAGGGGCGTGGGCGCGGGTCGAGCCGCAGGCCGGCGGTGAGGCTGCCGTGGGCGGCGCCGACGCCCTTGGGGGTGCCGGTGGTGCCGGAGGTGCCGATGATCTGGGCGAGGTCGTCGGGCCCGGGGCGGTGCGGGGCGCGGTCGGGCGGGTCCGTGGCGGGCGGCGCGGCGAGCAGGTCCGCCAGGGCCAGGTCGGTGGCGGGGCCGGGGCCGGGGCCGTCCGGTGCGGGGCCTGCGGGGGCGGGCCGGTCGGTGCCGCGCAGGGTCCAGCGCGCGTCGGCGAGCTCGACCAGGCGGGTGACGTCGGCAGCGGAGAGGTCCTCCCGGACCACCAGGGCCGCCGCGCCGGCGTAGTGGACGGCGAGCAGCGCGACGGCGTACTGCTCCCAGGTGCGGTTGGTGAACAGAAGGGTGACCCGGTCGCCGGGCCGCACGCCCGCCCGGGCCAGGCCGTGCGCCGCCCGCAGGGCCTGCTCGCGCCACTGCCCGTACGTCACGCTGCCGCCGCCGGGTACCAGCAGGGCGGTCCGCCCGGGGTGGCCGGCGGCCCGGTGGTCGAGCAGGTCGGGGAGGGTGAGCGGGGTGGTGTCGCCGGTGCGGCGCGTGGCGTTGATGTCGACTCCAGGGGGCGGCCGGGGGCGTGCGCGGGGGGAGGCGGGGGCCGCCGAGCGCGAGAATTGGTCCAGACCATAGCGGAGGCCCCGGGGCACCCGCTACGGATCGTCAAGGATCATCGTACGAAACCGAGTTCGCCCGCGGTCCGGATCGCCCGAACGGGTGGTGACCGGCACGCCGCGCAGGCCCGCAGCGGGGCGCGGGGCCCGCCTCGGGCACGATCGTTCAGCTCAGCTGTGGCGGCCCTTAAGAATTCCTCGATGGACCGCACCCGCTCCCACCAGGCAGATTGCTCGTGCCCGGGGCGAGGCAGGGAGCCGCCGCCCGCCGGGCCACGCCGGCCTGCCCACACCAGGCCGTCCCTCCGTCCTGTCAGGAGCCGCCGCAGTGAAGGCACTCGTCAAGCAGAAGGCCGAGCCCGGCCTCTGGCTGGTGGACGTCCCCAAGCCCGAGATCGGCCCCGGCGAGGTGCTGATCAAGGTGCTGCGGACCGGCATCTGCGGCACCGACCTGCACATCCGCAACTGGGACGGCTGGGCGCAGCAGGCCATCACCACCCCGCTGGTGCTCGGCCACGAGTTCGTCGGCGAGGTCGCCGAGCTCGGCGCCGGCGTCGCGGACATCGCGATCGGCGACCTGGTCAGCGGCGAGGGCCACCTGGTCTGCGGCAAGTGCCGCAACTGCCTGGCCGGCCGCCGCCACCTGTGCCGCAACACCGTCGGCCTCGGCGTCGGCCGGGACGGCGCGTTCGCCGAGTACGTGGCGCTGCCCGCCACCAACGTCTGGGTGCACCGGGTGCCGGTCGACCTGGACGTCGCCGCGATCTTCGACCCCTTCGGCAACGCCGTGCACACCGCGCTGTCCTTCCCGCTGGTCGGCGAGGACGTGCTGATCACCGGCGCCGGGCCGATCGGCATCATGGCCGCCGCCGTCGCCAAGCACGCCGGCGCCCGCAACGTCATGATCACCGACGTCTCCCCGTACCGCCTCGACCTGGCCCGCGAGGTCGGCGTCACGCTCGCCCTCAACGTCACCGAGCACACCGTCGAGGAGGGCCAGCAGAAGCTGGGCCTGCGCGAGGGCTTCGACGTCGGCCTGGAGATGTCCGGCCGACCCGAGGCGCTGCAGTCGATGATCGCCAACATGACGCACGGCGGGAAGATCGCCATGCTCGGCCTGCCCGCCGAGCAGTTCCCGATCGACTGGGCCTCCGTCGTCACCTCCATGATCACCATCAAGGGCATCTACGGCCGCGAGATGTTCGAGACCTGGTACGCGATGTCGGTGCTGCTGGAGGGCGGCCTCGACCTCCGCCCGGTGATCACCGGCCGCTACGCCGCCACCGACTTCGAAGCCGCCTTCGACGACGCCGCGAGCGGACGCTGCGGCAAGGTCATCCTCGACTGGACCGCCTGAGACTTCCGTTTAGGAGCTGCTGTGTTCGACAACCTGCGCGACGACCTGGCCGCCACGCTCGACGAGATCCGCGAGGCCGGCCTCTTCAAGCCCGAGCGGGTGATCGGCACCCCGCAGAGCGCCGCCGTCACCGTCACCGCGGGCGGCCGCCCCGGCGAGGTGCTCAACTTCTGCGCCAACAACTACCTCGGCCTCGCCGACCACCCCGAGGTGCTCGCCGCCGCCAAGGACGCCCTGGACCGCTGGGGCTACGGCATGGCGTCCGTCCGCTTCATCTGCGGCACCCAGGACGTCCACAAGGAGCTGGAGGACCGCCTCTCGGCGTTCCTCGGGCAGGAGGACACGATCCTCTACTCCTCCTGCTTCGACGCCAACGGCGGCGTCTTCGAGACCCTCCTCGACGAGCGCGACGCCGTCATCTCCGACGCGCTCAACCACGCCAGCATCATCGACGGCATCCGCCTCTCCAAGGCCCGCCGCCACCGCTACGCCAACCGCGACCTCGCCGACCTGGAGAAGCAGCTCCAGGACACTGCCGACGCCCGCCGCCGGCTGATCGTCACCGACGGCGTCTTCTCCATGGACGGCTACGTCGCCCCGCTGCGCGAGATCTGCGACCTCGCCGACCGCTACGACGCCATGGTCATGGTCGACGACTCGCACGCCGTCGGGTTCGTCGGCGCGGGCGGCCGCGGCACCCCCGAGCTGCACGGCGTGATGGACCGCGTCGACATCATCACCGGCACCCTCGGCAAGGCCCTCGGCGGCGCCTCCGGCGGATACGTCGCCGCCCGCCGCGAGATCGTCGCCCTGCTGCGCCAGCGCTCGCGCCCGTACCTGTTCTCCAACTCGCTCGCCCCGGTGATCGCCGCCGCCTCGCTCAAGGTCCTCGACCTGGTCGAGCAGTCGAACGAGCTGCGCGAGCGGCTGGCCGCCAACACCGCGCTGTTCCGCTCGCGGATGACCGAGGCCGGCTTCGAGATCCTGCCCGGCGACCACGCGATCGCCCCGGTCATGATCGGCGACGCGGCCAGGGCCGGCCGGCTCGCCGAACTGCTGCTGGAGCGCGGCGTGTACGTGATCGGGTTCTCCTACCCGGTCGTCCCGCACGGCCAGGCCCGGATCCGGGTGCAGCTCTCCGCTGCGCACTCGACCGAGGACGTCGAGCGCGCCGTCGCCGCCTTCGTCGACGCCCGCGCGGCGCTCGGCGACTGACCGCCGCGGGGGCGGCCGGTCGGTCCGGCCCCCCGCGCGGCACCACCGGACCGCCCCGTGGGGCCGCGGCTGCTCGGCGCATCGCGATCCCACGGGGCAGGCACCACCGGGCGGCACCCGCGTGCCGCCCGCCACCCCGCCGCCCGGCACCGCCCGGTACGGCACCCCGCCGTACGGCACTGCTGACCACCTGCCCCACCCTCCCGCCCGGGGGGGGGGGGGGGGGGCCCCCCCCCCCCCCCCCCCCCCCCCCGGGAGCACGGCCGCCCCCCCCCCCCCCCCCCCCCCCGGGGCCCCCGCGGCCCCCCCCCCC
>NZ_JBSGXP010000152.1:0-20924 GCF_053610105.1 Kitasatospora sp. NPDC054939
CCGGGCGTACCCCCCACCGGGCGTACCCCCGCCCGGGGGCCGGGCCCCACCGGAACCCTCCCGGTCGGCCGCTCCGCCGTACGCGTGCCCGGCGCCGTCAGGTCGCCGTGCCCGCCCCCGGCCGGGGCTGCCCGGTGCCGCCGGCCAGCCCGCCGAGCGGACCGGAGCCGAGCAGCCCGCCGAGCACCCCGGAGCCGCTGCTCGGGCTCGACCGGGGCGCCGGCGCGGTGCCCGGGGCGGTGGTGCGCGGGGCGGGCGTGGAGCCGCCGGCCGGGCCGGAGCCCGTCGCGGGCGCCTGGCTGCCGCCGCTCTCCGGCTTGGCCGAGCGGGCCTTGCCGCTCGGGGTCGGGGAGGCCGGCTTCGGCGAGGCGGGCGCGGAGGGCTGTCCGCTCGCCGAACCGCTCGGCGCGGGCGAGGCCGGGCGCGAGGGGGTGGGCGACGGCGTGGCCGGGGCGCTGCGCTCGGGGGTGCCGGACGGCCCGGCGCCCGGCCAGACGGGGGTGCCGTAGTCGGTGGACGGCCGGGTGGGGGCCGGCTGCGGGCTGCCGCCGGTGCGGACGGCCGCTCCGAGCAGTGAGCCGAGCAGCAGGGTGAGCCCGACGACCACCGAGGTGACGACCGCGCCCCGGCGCAGCACCCGGCGGCGCAGCGCCTTCGGGGCGCCCGAGCCGTGCCGTCGCCAGGCCTCCAGGTTGAGCCGCCCGTCCAGGGAGCCGAACGGCGCCCCGGCGATCAGCAGCGGGCTCCAGGCCGCCAGGAAGATCAGGTCGGGGGTGTCGTACACCGGCACGGCCCGCCAGCTGACGGTGAACAGCAGCGCGGCCGACAGGACCATCGCCATGCCGGCGGCGAGCCGCTGCCAGAGGCCGAGGATGCTGAGCACGCCGACGACGATCTCGGTGAAGGCGACCGCGAGCCCGGAGCCGACCGGGTGCGCCATGGCGAAGTCCAGCAGCGGCTCCGCGACCTTCCACGGGTGGAGCGAGGAGAGCCAGCGCATCATCGAGCCGCGTTCGCCGCCGTCGAAGTACACCGGGTCGCAGAGCTTGCTGAATCCGGCGTAGACGGAGAGCGAGCCGAGGACGATCCGCAGCGGCAGCAGTACCAGCCCGAGGTCGACCCGGCGGCCGGGGTACCAGGCGTGCCGGGAGTCGCCCGCCGTGGCGGACACCTCCGGCAGTTCGCCGGCGGGTGTCCAGCCCTGGGGGACGCCGACCGGGCCGACGCCGGCCTCGGTGGCGGTGCCGGCGCCCTCGCGGGGCTGGCGCGGCACCGTCCGGGAGCCCGCGTACGGGGGGAGCACCTGGGTGTCCTCGTCGGGGAGCCTGCCACCGGCGCGCGGGGTGCCCGCCCGGCCGCCGACCCCGGCGCCGACCGGGGTGGGCGCCCCGGTGAGCCGGACGGCGTCGAGCAGCCGGGTGGCCGCCAGGTCGCCGGGGGCGGCCTGGCCGGTCCAGGTGACGGCGGTGACCCGGCCCTTGCGGCGCGGAGCGCCGGTGCCGCCCGTCCCGGCCGCGCCCGCACCGGCGAGCGCGGGTACGGCGGAGGCGGGCACGATGACCTGCGGGGTGACCAGCGGACGGCGGATCAGTCCCTGCCCCGCGTACGGGTCGCCGAACGCGGCACCGGACGACAGGACCGCGGCGGGCGCCTCGATCAGCGGGGCCACGGGGGCGGCCAGCCGGAGCCGGAAGCTCGCCTGCGTACTGCTGAGGCGCGCGGGGTCGGACGGCACCTTGACCGTGTCGAGGCCGGGGCCCGCGTCTATCCCGGTGCTGCCGCCCAGCAGGGGGCGCCGAGGTGTTCTGGTGTCCACACCCGTCTAACCGGGTGACACCCGGTTAGGACACTCTCCCGGGTGGATTCTCGGCGCCCCCTTGAAATGATCATGAGAAAAGCGATCGGGCCCGGTCGGGCCCGATCGCTTTGCCGCAGAATCCGGTGGAAACCCGGAGTTCCGGCCCCGGCGCGGGGTCGGAACCGTTAGGGCGTGTCCCGTCCGGCACGCCCTCGCGCGGGTCGGACGGGGAACGCGCCGCGGGGCTACTTCCGGGCGCGAAGGCGGGCGGCCTCGTACAGCACGACGCCCGCCGCGACACCGGCGTTCAGGGACTCGGTGAGGCCCGACATCGGGATCCGCACCAGCAGGTCGCAGGTCTCCGACACCAGGCGGGAGAGGCCCTTGCCCTCGCTGCCGGCCACGATGACGACCGGGCCGGTCAGCGCCTCCAGGTCGCCGATCTCGGCCTCGCCGTCGGCGGCCAGGCCGACCACCGTCAGGCCGGCCTTCTGGTACGCCTCCAGCGCCCGGGTCAGGTTGGTGGCACGGGCGACGGGCAGCCGGGCGGCGGCGCCGGAGGAGGTCTTCCAGGCACCGGCGGTCATGCCGGCCGCGCGGCGCTCGGGGATGACCACGCCGTTCGCGCCGAAGGCGGCGGCGGAGCGGACCACGGCGCCCAGGTTGCGCGAGTCGGTGACGCCGTCGAGGGCCACGATCAGCGCGTCCCGGCCGGAGTCGGCGGCCTCCTCCAGCAGGTCCTCGGGGTGCGCGTACTCGTACGGCGGGACCTGCAGCACCAGGCCCTGGTGGTTCATCCCGCCGGTCATCTGGTCCAGCTGCGCGCGCGGGGCCTCCATCAGCGGGATGCCGCGGTCGTTGGCGGCCTGGAAGGAGTCGCGCACCCGGTCGTCGGTGTCGATGAACTGCATCACGTACAGCGCGGTGGCCGGCACGTCGCCCTGCAGCGCCTCGACGACCGAGTTGCGGCCGAAGACCAGCTCGGCGGCACCCGCGCCGCCGCGGCCGCCGCGACCGCCGCCGCCGGCCCGGCGCATGCCGGCCCGGGCCTTGGCGTCCCGCTCACGCTTGACTGCGGCGTTGGCCGCGCGCTGCTTGGGGTGACCCTTGCGGGCCTCGCCGGGCGGGGTCGGGCCCTTGCCCTGGAGCGCCTTCCGGCTGTGGCCGCCGGTACCGACACTCGCGCCCTTCTTCGACCCGGGGTTGCGGCGGTTCCTGCGTGCACTGTTGCCGGCCATGGCTGTACTTCCTGTCTGTTCGCGTCATGCGGACGGGCCGCACCGTCCTGCGGTGCGGCCCACCCTCACCCGTCGAGTGCGGGCTACTGGTTGGTGATCGTCCAGCGCGGGCCGGACGGGGTGTCCTCGATCGCCAGCCCGGCCAGGCCGAGCTGGTCGCGGATGGCGTCCGCGGTGGCGAAGTCCTTGCGGGCCCGGGCCGCCTGCCGCTGGTCCAGGACCAGGCGGACCAGCGAGTCGACCACGCCGTGCAGGTCCTCGCCGCGCTCCGCCCCGGCCCAGTGCGGGTCGAGCGGGTCGAGGCCCAGCACTCCGAGCATCGCACGGACCTCGGCGAGTCGCGCCACCGCGTTCTCCTTGTCGTCCGCCGTGAGGGCGCTGTTGCCCTGGCGGACGGCGGTGTGCACGACGGCGAGCGCCTGCGGGACGCCCAGGTCGTCGTCCATCGCCTCGGCGAAGGCCGGCGGCACCTCGGGGGCGGGCTCGACCGTGCCGCAGCGCTCGACCACGCGCTGGATGAAGCCCTCGATCCGGCCGAAGCCGGCCTCGGCCTCGCGCAGCGACTCCTCGCTGTACTCGATCATCGAGCGGTAGTGCGGGGCCGCCAGGTAGTAGCGGAGCACGATCGGACGCCAGCGCTCGACCATCTCGGAGACCAGCACCGAGTTGCCGAGCGACTTGCTCATCTTCTCGCCGCTCATGGTGACCCAGGCGTTGTGCACCCAGAAGCTGGCGAAGTCGTCGCCGTACGCCTTGGACTGGGCGATCTCGTTCTCGTGGTGCGGGAAGATCAGGTCGAGCCCGCCGCCGTGGATGTCGAAGGCCGGGCCCAGGTACTTGTGGGCCATCGCCGAGCACTCCAGGTGCCAGCCCGGACGGCCCTGGCCCCACGGCGTGCTCCAGCTCGGCTCGCCGGGCTTGGCGGACTTCCACATGGCGAAGTCGCGCGGGTCGCGCTTGCCGGTCTCGCCCTCGCCCTCGGGCTGGCGGAGGTTCTCCAGCTTCTGGTTGGAGAGCGCCAGGTACTCGGGGAAGGAGCGCACGTCGAAGTAGACGTTGCCGTCGGCGGCGTAGGCGTGCCCCTTGGCGATGAGCCCCTGCATCATCTCGATCATCTCGGGGATGTGCCCGGTCGCGCGCGGCTCGACGGTGGGCGGCAGGCAGCCGAGCGCCGCGTAGCCGTCGCTGAAGGCCCGCTCGTTCGCGTACGCGATCTGCCACCAGGGCGTGCCGAGCTGGCGCTCCTTGGCGATGACCTTGTCGTCGATGTCGGTGACGTTCCGGGCGAAGGTCACCCGGTAGCCGCGGTGGGCGAACCACCGCTGCAGGATGTCGAAGTTCAGGCCCGACCGGATGTGCCCGATGTGCGGCGGCGCCTGGACGGTAGCGCCACACAGGTAGATCGAGACACAACCCGGTACAAGCGGGACGAAGTCGCGTACCTGGCGGGTGCTGGTGTCGTACAGGCGAATGCTCACAGCGTCAAGCGTAGTGGGCGGCGGGGGGTGCCCAGCGACATTCCGGAATGTCAATACCTCCGCAGCGCCGTTGCGTACACCCGCCGCGCCGGACCGGCGGGTTCCGCGGGCCCGGCCGGGGCCCCGCCGGGCGTCCGCCGCCGGGTGCTGAGCGACCGTCACCGGGCGGGCGCCCGGGTGTCCCCCGGACCCGCGGACGGCCCTCCCGGCCGGGCCCGGCGGCACCCGGATCCGCTCAGCGGCGCTCGTACACCAGGGCGGTGGCGATCGCGGCCAGTCCCTCGGCCCGGCCGGTCAGCCCGAGGCCGTCGGTGGTGGTGCCGGAGACCGACACCGGGGCGCCGACCGCCTCCGACAGCGCGGCCTGGGCCTCGTCCCGGCGCTTGCCGATCTTGGGGCGGACGCCGATCACCTGGACGGCGACGTTGCCGATCTCGAAGCCGGCCGCGCGGACCAGCCGGGCCGCCTCGGCGAGCAGCCTCACCCCGGACGCGCCGGACCACTCGGGCCGGTCGGTGCCGAAGTGGGCGCCCAGGTCGCCGATCCCGGCGGCCGAGAACAGCGCGTCGCAGGCGGCGTGCGCGGCCACGTCGGCGTCCGAGTGCCCGGCGAGCCCGGCCCCGGCGTCGGGCCATTCCAGCCCGGCCACCCGGAGCGGGCGGCCTTCCTCGAAGGCGTGCACGTCGGTGCCGATGCCGACCCGGGGGACGATCGGGGCGTGCGGGTCAGAAGCCATCGGAAGCCCTCCGGCGGGCGAGTACGGCCTCGGCGAGCACGAGGTCCAGCGGACGGGTCACCTTGAACGCCTCCTCGTGGCCGGGCACCACGACCACGGTGCCGCCGAAGCGCTCCACCAGGCCGGCGTCGTCGGTGACCGGCGGCAACCCGGCCACGCCGGACTCCTCCTCGGCCAGCGCCTTGGCGTGCACCTCGGCCAGCACCTCGCGGCGGAAGCCCTGCGGGGTCTGCACCGCGCGCAGCGTCGACCGGTCGGGCGTGTCGAGGACCGGCTCGGGGCCGCCCGAGCGCGGCTCGACCCGCTTGACGGTGTCGGCGAGCGGGACGGCGGGCACCACGGCCTCGGCCCCGGCGCGGACGGCCGACGCCACCGCGTCCACCACCTCGACCGGGACCAGCGGCCGGGCCGCGTCGTGCACCAGGACGACGCCCACCTCGTCGGGGATGGCGGCCAGCCCGAGGCGCACCGACTCCTGCCGGGTCGCGCCGCCGGCCACCACCCGGATGTCCTTGCCGTCCAGGCCGTGGCTGTCGAGCAGCGCGGCCACCTCGGGCACGCCGTCGGCCGGCGCCGCGACGACGACCAGGCCGATCGCCCGGCTGCGCGCGAGCGCCCGGACGGCGTGCACCAGGAGGGGCACCCCGCCCAGTTCCCGCAGGGCCTTCGGGGCACCGGGCCCCAACCGCTCGCCGCGTCCCGCGGCGGGCACCACTGCTGCTGCGACTGCTCCTGCGGTGTTCAGGTTTCACTCCTTCGGCGAAGTGGGTATGGCCTTGGCGTGCACGACGGGCGCACGGACCCCTTCCGAAGACACACGGTCCACCGCGCCCGGCAGAAACGCTCCTTCAGCTGCCTCCGGGCAGCCGCACGACCTCGGCGCGTGGCCCCGGGACGGCCGTCCGGACACGCCTCAGCGCCCGAGGTGCCACTGCACCACTCCAGGCCGTACGACCTGGGAGCGGCGCGCCGGGCATCGGGCGCTGAAAGCCTGTGGGCGGCAGCCCTGCACTACGAGGCGAGCACCTCGTCGAGCAGCGTCTCCGCCTTGTCCTCGTTGGTGTTCTCGGCCAGCGCGAGCTCGCTGACCAGGATCTGGCGCGCCTTGGCGAGCATGCGCTTCTCGCCGGCCGACAGACCGCGCTCGCGCTCGCGACGCCAAAGGTCGCGCACAACCTCGGCGACCTTGATAACGTCACCCGAGGCGAGCTTCTCCAGGTTCGCCTTGTAGCGACGGGACCAGTTGGTCGGTTCTTCGGTGTACGGTGCGCGCAGCACCTCGAAGACCCGGTCCAGACCCTCCTGGCCGACCACATCGCGCACGCCGACGAACTCCGCGTTCTCGGCGGGCACGCGGAGCGTCAGGTCTCCCTGCTGCACCTTGAGCACCAGGTAGGTCTTGTCCACACCTTTGATCTGGCGAATTTCGATGGCCTCGATCAGCGCGGCCCCGTGATGGGGGTAGACCACCGTGTCGCCAACCTTGAACGTCATGTGACAGGACCCCTTCCGTGGCTTTCCAGAATAACACGCTTTTCGGCGCACCCGAAGGGTGTTTCCGCAGGTCAGGGCCGGTCTCGGGGCTTGACAAGGACCCCCATGACGTGCTGCGACCGGTGTTCGAGGGGGGCTTCCCGCAGGTCGGAGGCGGTTCCGGCGCCCGCCGAAACCTGCGGCAACACTCCCGAAACCGTGATTGGATCTTGAGCTTTCACCGTTTATCGGGCCGTTTCCCGATCGTTATCCGATCTTGGTCGGGCCCGGGCGGGTCGCCCCGTCCGCCGACCGGGCTGGTTCGCGTGCGCCCTTCGGCCGGACGGAGCGCCCCGCGGGCGGGCCCCCGGGGCCCCGCCCGCGTGATCCGGGCGCGACACGGGACCTCCCCGTGAGGTGCGCATAAGCGTGGTCGATAATCTGAGACCTGACCGTCCGACACGTGACCTAGGAGAAGCCGCCGCCGTGAGCCGCAGCCTTCGACGCGGCAGCATCGCCGCCCTTGCCGCCCTCGCCATCGCCCCGCTGTCCTCGTGCGCGGCAGGGAACACCCCGGAGACGCTGCAGATCAAGCCGGACAACGTCTCGGCGACGCTCAGCCCCACCGTCCTCCTGAACAACATCGTCGTCGTGACCGGCAAGGACTCGGCGGGCGAGCACACCGGCCCGGCGTCCGTGGTGGTCAACATCGCGAACAGCGGCGCCGAGCCGGTCGAGCTGCAGTCCATCACCGTGGGCACCGGCTCCACCGCCGCCTTCACCGACAACAAGGGCGCGGCGGTCGCCAGCATCGTCGTCCCGCCGGGCGGCTCGGTCGCCATCGGCGGTGCGGGCAACGCCACCGCCCTGGTGCCCTCCGCCAGCGTCCAGGTGGGCGGCTACGTGCCGACCGCCTTCGCCTTCAAGAACGGCAAGGTCGAGGCGCAGGCCGCGGTCAGCCCGAACAAGGGCCTGTACGCGGGCTACGGCCCGGTCGCCGCCGAGGCCGCCGCCGCCTCCCCGGCCGCCGGCCACGGCACGGCCACCCCGACCACCGGCGCGACCACGCCGGCCGCGGGCGCCACCACCCCGGCCGCCGGTGCGACCACCCCCGCGGCCGGTGCCACCGGCACCGCGACCCCGGGTGCCGCCCCGAGCTCGACCGCCAAGCCGAGCGGCGCGGCCAGCACTGCGGCCGCGGGCGGCTCGGGCCACTGACGGCCCACCGCGGCCCGGTCCGCGACGAGCGACGGGGAGCCCCCGCCGGCAGCTGCCGGCGGGGGCTCCCCGCGTTCGTTCCGCCGCCCGGACGGGCGGGGCCGCTCTACGGCTCGAACTTGTAGCCGAGGCCGCGGACCGTCACCAGGTAGCGCGGCGCGCCCGGGTCCGGCTCGATCTTGGCCCGCAGGCGCTTCACGTGGACGTCCAGGGTCTTGGTGTCGCCGACGTAGTCCGCGCCCCAGACCCGGTCGATCAGCTGCATCCGGGTGAGCACCCGGCCCGCGTTGCGCAGCAGCATCTCCAGCAGGTCGAACTCCTTGAGCGGGAGGTCCACCTTGGCGCCGTCCACCGTGACCACGTGCCGGTCGACGTCCATCCGGACCGGGCCCGCCTCCAGGGCGCCCGGGCCGCCGCCGTCGCCGCCGTTGCCGCCGTCCTCGCCGCGCCGGCGCAGCACCGCGCGGATCCGGGCGACCAGCTCGCGGGTGGAGTACGGCTTGGTGACGTAGTCGTCCGCGCCTATCTCCAGACCGACCACCTTGTCGATCTCGCTGTCCTTCGCGGTGACCATGATCACCGGGACGTTGGAGCGCACCCGGAGCTGGCGGCAGACCTCGGTGCCGGGCAGGCCCGGCAGCATCAGGTCGAGCAGGACGAGGTCGGCGCCGTTGCGTTCGAACTGCTCCAGCGCGTCCGGGCCGGTGGCCGCGATGGCGACCTCGAAGCCCTCCTTGCGGAGCATGTACGAGAGGGCGTCGCTGAACGACTCCTCGTCCTCGACCACCAGTACACGGGTCACGATCGGGCCTCCGGGGCAAGCTTGGGGGTTGGGTCTGACAGGGGTTCGTGCGGCTCCCCGGCGGGGAGCACCCGGTCGGCGCGGCCGTCGGCGGAGGCGTGCTCCGCGGTGGCCCGGCCGAGCGTACGGGTGTCGCGGGCGGCTGCGTCCGTCGCGCGCCGGGCCTCGGCGGGGGCCTGGCCTGCGGGCAGCCGCAGCGTGAAGGTGGAGCCCTGGCCCTCGACGCTCCACACCGAGACGGTGCCGCCGTGCGAGGCGGCCACGTGCTTGACGATGGAGAGGCCGAGGCCGGTGCCGCCGGTCGCCCGGGAGCGGGCCGGGTCCACCCGGTAGAAGCGTTCGAAGACCCGCTCGCGGTCCTTCTCGGAGATGCCTATGCCCTGGTCGGTCACCGAGATCTCGATCAGCTCGCCGTCCGCCTCGCCGAGCGCCGCGGCGCTGGAGATCCGACGGGTGGCGATCGCGACCCGGGTGCGGGGCGGACTGTAGTTCACCGCGTTCTCGACCAGGTTGCCGAGGGCGGCGGCGAGCTGGCTGCGGTTGCCGTGGAGGTAGAGGCCGGCGATGCCGCCCGCCGCGATGTGGATCTGCTTGGCGGCGGCCTGCTGGCGGCAGCGGTCGATCGCCTCGGCGATCAGCTCGTCCACCGCGACCGGCTCCGGGTCGACCATCAGCCGGTCGTCCTGGACCCGGGACAGGTCGATGATCTCCTGGACCAGGCTGGCCAGCCGGGTCGCCTCGATCTGCATCCGGCCGGCGAAGCGCTGGACGGCCTCCGGGTCGTCGGCCGCGTCGGCGACCGCCTCGGAGAGCAGCGACAGCGCCCCGACCGGGGTCTTGAGCTCGTGGCTGACGTTGGCGACGAAGTCCCGGCGGACCGCCTCGACCCGGCGGCGCTCGGTCTGGTCCTCGACCAGGACCAGCACCAGCCGGGAGCCCAGCGGGGCCACCCGCACCGAGACCGCCAGCGGTTCGGCGGCGCGCGCCGCACCCGGGCGCGGCACCTCCAGCTCCACCTGGCGGATCTCGCCGTCCCGGCGGGTCGCGCGGGCCAGCGCCAGCATCGGGTCGACGGCCATCGCCCCGCCCCGCACCAGGCCCATCGCGTACGCCGCCGAGCTGGCCTTGACCACCTCGTCGCCGTCGCCGAGCACGATCGCGCACGAGCGCAGCACCGAGAGCACGGTGTCCACGCCCGGGGGGAGCGGGGGTTCCTGCGCGGCGGCCGGCCCGTGGTGCCGTCCACCGCCCTTGCCGCCCGTACCGCTGTACTTGCCCCGGGCCTGCTCCCGCTCACTCCAGCGGAAGGCGATCGAGGCCGTGAGGCCGACGCCGAGCCCGGCTATGGCGCAGGCAGCGGCGGCGGCCACGTTCACGTCCATACCGTCAGCCTAAGCGCACGCGGCGGGCGCTCCCCAAGGGTCCGATCAAGGGATCGACCGCACGTTGCCGAGAATTCACCTTCACGTGGTCGCCGATTCACCGCACGGGTCGTACGTGGTCGCCCGGACGGCCCAAGGTTGTCCGTGCAGCCCGTGTGGGGCCGGTCCGCGGGCCGAACGGACGTCCGCGGCCTGGGGTGCGCGCGTACGATTCGCGCCACCAGCAGCGGTCGCCCGGACGCCGAACCGACGGTCGTACGGGACGACCGGTCGGCACCGCCACCGACACAGCTACTGAGGAGAGAGCATGCGCGACGCGTACCACGAGGAACTCGACTCGATCGGGGACAGCCTGGTCGAGATGACCCGCCTGGTGGGCTCCGCCCTGGGCCGGGCCACCACGGCGCTGCTCGACGCGGACCTGGAACTGGCGGAGAAGGTGATCGCCGCCGACGCGAGGATCAACCAGCTGCACCACGACCTGGAGAACCGGGCCATCGACCTGCTGGCCCGCCAGCAGCCGGTCGCCACCGACCTGCGCATCGTGGTCACCTCGCTGCGGATGAGCGCGGACCTGGAGCGCTGCGGCGACCTGGCCCGGCACGTGGCCAAGGTGGCACGGCTGCGCTACCCCGAGTCGGCCGTCCCCGGCGACCTGCACGCGACCGTCCTGGAGATGGGCCAGCTCGCCCAGCGCCTGGTGGCCAAGGCCGGGCTGGTCATCGCCACCAAGGACGTCGACAAGGCCCTGGAGCTGGAGCAGGACGACGACCGGATCGACGCGCTGCACCGCGAGCTCTTCGCCCACCTGATCGACGAACGCTGGCAGCACGGCATCGAGACGGGCGTGGACGTCACCCTGGTCGGCCGCTACTACGAGCGGTTCGCCGACCACGCGGTCTCGGTCGCCAAGCGGGTCGTCTACCTGGTGACCGGTGAGCACGTCGCGGACTTCAAGGCGACCGCGGAGCCCGCCGGGGAGCACTGACCCGCCCCGCCGGACCGCTGCCGGCCCTCACCCCCGCGGGTGAGCAAACCTCCGGCAGGAGTGGTGGGGGCGCACGACCCGTCGGGCGTCCCACCACTGCGCGCCCGTTGACGCTCCCTCCGATCGGCCGCTTCACTCGAAGCCGTGGGCACCGAGGCGTGCCCGTCAGAAGGAGGGTCCAGCGCGATGAAGGCAACCCCGACCCGACCGGCACCGGCCCACGACACCGTCGAGGCGCCCGCTCCGAAGCTGCTTCCGGTGCTCGCCGCCGGCTGCGGCTGCGGTCCGGGCTGCGGATGCGGCTGCCAGTCCGGCGCGCCCTGCCAGTGCGGCGGGGCGAGCGGCGGCTGCTGCGGCGGGCACTGACCCCGGTAGCTGCGGCACCCCTCGGCGGCCGGTCGCCGGCGGCCGACGCCTACCGACGGACTCCGTGGTGCACGGCCGCCGTGGGAGACGGTCGTGCACCCCGGGCCCGCCGCCGGTTCGGACCGGTCCGGCGCCGCGTGGGTCGGAGCCGGCCGCGTGGGTCCTGTGGGTCGGAACCGGCCGCGTGGGTCAGAACTGCACGTCGATGCAGGAGTAGAAGGCGTTCGCGGTGTCCGCGATCTCCCAGACCGCGACGACCACGTGGTGCCCGCTGCGGCCGCCCGGGACGGTCGCGTTGTGGCTCAGCGTGCTCGGCGGCTGGGCGCCCCCGTACGGCACGGTCAGGAAGGGCGTCAGCTCCAGGTTGGCGCGGGTGACCTTCTGGGTGGCGCTGTAGCCCGGCTTGGTCAGGTAGTACGTGAAGTTCGTCGTGGCGTGCCGCGCGGTGAACTTCCAGGTGAAGGTCTGCTGCTGCCCGGCGGTCAGCTTGGTGGCCGGCCAGGCGCCGTTGCGCGGGTCGTCCAGCTGGGCGAAGCGGGTGTTGCCGCCGGCGCAGATGGTGCCGTCGGCCGGTCCGCGGGTGGGGAAGCCCTTGGGCCCTTCGACGCTCTGCGGCTCCCAGCGGATGTCCCCGCAGTTCTTGACGACGTTGGCCGCGCAGAGCCCGGCCCGGCTGGGCGGCGTGCTGATGTAGCCGTGCGACTGCGCCGGCAGGGCCAGCGTGAGGGGGACGGCGGCTGCGGCCAGGACCGCGCCGACGACATGGCGTTTGCGCATGGTGCTCCTCCGTGGGGGTGGATGGAGTGCGCCGGGCGCAGGACGCGCACGCGTGGGGGTGCGGCGGCCGAGGATCTTGGCATGCCTGCGCCAGGTCAGTGCTCACACGGTAGGAGCCGCACCCGCGCGCGTCAATGGTCTGAACCACTTTGGCTTCGGCCAACCAGCTTGCGGTAACGGCGAGTTGGCGACCGGGGCGCCGACCGGGGGCCCTCCCCCGGGAACGGCGGAGGCCCCGCGCTCCCGGCGGTCCGGAAGTGCGGGGCCTCGGCGTCCGCGGGCCGCGCGTCCGCCCCGCGCTCGCGCGGGGCCGCGGGGCCTACTTCTTGCCCTGGTTCTTCACGGCCTCGATGGCGGCGGCGGCGGCGTCGGCGTCGAGGTAGCGGCCGCCCTTGACGACCGGCTTGAAGTCGGCGTCGAGGGTGTAGACCAGCGGGATGCCGGTGGGGATGTTCAGGCCGGCGATGTCCTCGTCGGAGATGCCGTCGAGGTGCTTGACCAGCGCGCGCAGGCTGTTGCCGTGGGCGGTGACCAGGACGGTCTTGCCGGCGGCGAGGTCCGGGACGATCGCGTCGTACCAGTACGGGAGCATCCGCTCGACGACGTCCTTGAGGCACTCGGTGCGCGGGCGCAGCTCGCTCGGGATGTCGGCGTAGCGGGCGTCACCGGCCTGCGAGTACTCGTTGTCGTCCGCGAGCACCGGCGGCGGGGTGTCGTACGAGCGGCGCCACAGCTGGAACTGCTCCTCGCCGAACTCGGCCAGGGTCTGGGCCTTGTCCTTGCCCTGGAGGGCGCCGTAGTGGCGCTCGTTCAGGCGCCAGCTGCGGCTGACCGGGATCCAGTGGCGGTCGGCCTTGTCCAGGGCGATCTGCGAGGTGCGGATCGCGCGGCGCAGCAGCGAGGTGTGGACCACATCGGGGAGCAGGCCCTCGGAGGAGAGGAGCTCGCCGCCGCGGGCGGCCTCCTTCTCACCCTTCTCGTTGAGGTCGACGTCGACCCAACCGGTGAACAGGTTCTTCTGGTTCCACTGGCTCTCGCCGTGGCGGAGCAGGATGAGTCGGTACGTCGTGTCAGCCATGGGCCCCAGCTTAATGGAGCCGGTAAAAGCCCTGGTGGGGGCCCGGCCCGATGGGTAATGTGTGCTCCGCACTTGCGACTCTTACCGATGTGCTGGGCGGATCCACCTGCACCGCTCAGCGGACCACTGCTGCCCACGGGAGCCCCCACATGCCCTCCGAGCCCTCCGAGCCCGCCGCGGCCGCCGAACCCGCCGCACCCGGTACCGGCCCGTCCGACCGGCTGCGCCGGACCCTCCGGGAGACGATGGGCGGGCTGCCGGGGCAGTTCTGGTGGCTCTGGACCGCGACCCTGGTCAACCGGCTGGGCGCCTTCGTGGTCACGTTCCTGGCGCTGTACCTCACCACCGACCGGGGCTACTCGCCGTCCTACGCGGGCCTGGTCGCCGCCCTCTACGGCCTCGGCTCCTCGATCGCGGCGATCGTCGCGGGGGTGATGAGCGACCGGATCGGGCGCCGGCCGACCCTGGTGACCGCCCAGCTGGGCACCGCCGTGTTCACCGCGGTGCTGGGCTTCACCGACGGCCCGGTCGCCATCGCGGTGGTCGCCTTCCTGGTGGGCTTCTTCGGCAACGCCAGCCGCCCCGCCACCTCGGCGATCATCGCGGACATCGTGCCCGAGGCCGACCGGGTCCGCGCCTACGCGCTGAACTACTGGGCGATCAACATCGGGTTCGGCGTCTCCGCGGCCCTGGCCGGTGTGGTCGCCGTCCACGGCTACCTGCCGCTGTTCCTGCTGGACGCGCTCACCACGCTGGTCTGCGCGGTGACCCTCTTCATCCGGATCCCCGAGACCAAGCCGGACGCCCCGGCCGCCACCGCCCGCACCGCGGGGACGGGCACCGGCCTGGCCGCGGTCTTCCGGGACACCCGCTTCATGACCCTGGTGCTGGTGACCCTGCTGCTCGCCCTGGTCGCCCAACAGGGCAGCACCACGCTGGCCGTCGACATGGGCCGACACGGCATCACCTCCACCCAGTACGGGGTGCTGATCGGCATCAACGGCCTGCTGATCGTGGTGCTGCAGATCCCGCTCACCCGCTGGATGGAGCACCGCAGCCGCTCGGCGCTGCTGGTCGCCAGCGCCCTGCTGATGGGCTGGGGCTTCGGGCTGACCGCGTTCGCCGGATCGTCCGCCTGGCTGTACGCGCTGACCGTGGTGATCTGGACGGTCGGCGAGATCCTGAACGCGCCGACCACGATGGGCATGGTCGCCGAGCTGTCGCCGACCCACGCCCGGGGCCGCTACCAGGGCGTCTTCAGCCTCGCCTGGTCGCTGGCCTCGGTCATCGGACCGGCCGCGGGCGGGCTGCTGCTGGAGCGCGCGGGCAGCGGGGCGGTCTGGGGTGCGTGCGCGCTCTGCGGAACGGCCGCGGCGCTCGGGTACCTGGTGCTGGGGCGCCGGACGGAGCGTCCGGCGCCGGTCGTGTCCGCCCCGCCCGGCGAGGGGGCGGGTCTGGCGAAGGCCGCCGAGGTCTCCTGACCCGGGGCCCACGACGGGGACCTACGACTCCCCGGCCGGTCCGGCCAGGTGGGCGAAGGCGGCCAGGTTGCGGGTGGACTCGCCACGCTTGGTCCGCCACTCCCACTCCCGCCGGATCGCCGAGGCGAAGCCGAGCTCCAGCAGGGTGTTGAACGGCTCGTCCGCGTTGTCGAGCACCGCCCCGAGCAGCCGGTCCACGGCGTCCGGGGTGAGCGCCTCCAGCGGCAGCCGGCCCGCCAGGTAGACGTCGCCGAGCGCGTCGATCGCGTAGGCGACGCCGTACAGCCGGGTGTTGCGCTCCAGCAGCCAGCGGTAGACGGCCTCGTGGTTCTCGTCCGGGCGGCGGATCACGAAGGCGTTCACCGACAGGGTGTGGTCACCGACCCGCAGGGCGCAGGTGGTGCTCAGCTTCCGGGTGCCGGGGAGCGTCGCGACCAGCGTGTACGGATCGGTGGCGGCCGGCTCCCAGCCGACCCCGGAGGCGTCCAGGGCCGTGCGCAGGAGGGAGAGGGCCTCGTCCTTGGTGCGGGTTGCCATGAGGGTGACGTTACTCGGGGGTACCGCCCGGCGCAGCAGTCGCCGCCGGTCGGCCCGGCCGCGGGTCGGGCGCGGCGGGGGCGCTACGGGCGCGGCGGGCATGGAAGGACGCGGCGGGCGTGGAAGGGCGCGGCGGCGCCGGTCAGGCCAGCCGCAGCCGGGAGCCGGCCAGTCGGCCGCCCGCCCGGGTCAGGGTGCCCGCGTACACCTCCGCGGTGGCCGCCGCGGCGGTGTCCCACCCGAAGCCGGCCGCGTGCCGGGCCGCCGCCGCACCCTGCCGGGCGATCCGGGCGGGATCGGCCTGCGGGTCCGCGTACGGCTGCAGCGCGTCCGCCCAGGCGGCCGGGTCGTGGCCGTGGACCAGGGTGCCTGTCTCACCGTGGCGGACGGCGACCGGCAGCCCGCCGACCGCAGCCGCCACCACCGGGGTGCCGCAGGCCTGCGCCTCCAGGGCGACCAGCCCGAAGGACTCGCTGTGCGAGGGCATCACCAGGGCCGTCGCCGCGCGGTACCAGTCCGCGAGCTGCGCCTGGCCGACCGGGGGGTGGAAGCGGACCACGTCGCCGATGCCCAGCTGGGCCGCCAGCTTGTGCAGGCTCTCGGGCTTGGCGAGCCCGGTGCCGGAGGGGCCGCCGACCACCGGGACGACCAGCCGCTCGCGCAGCTCCGGCCGGCGCTCCAGCAGCACCGCAACCGCCCGCAGCAGCACGTCCGGGGCCTTGAGCGGCTGTATTCGACCGGCGAAGAGCAGCACCGCGGCGTCCCGCGGCAGGCCGAGCCGGGCGCGGGCGGACGCCCGGCCCCCGGCGTCGGTCGGGCGGAAGACGTCGAGGTTGACCCCAGGGTGCACCACGGCGAGCTGGTCCGGGCGCGCGGCGTAGTACTGGGCCAGCTCGGCCGCCTCCTCGGTGGTGTTGGCGATCAGCCGGTCCGCGGCCTCCACCACCTGGGTCTCGCCGATGACGCGGGCGGCCGGCTCCGGGGTGTCACCCTCGGCCAGCGCGGCGTTCTTGACCTTCGCCATGGTGTGCATGGTGTGGACCAGCGGCACGCCCCAGCGCTGGGCGGCCAGCCAGCCGACCTGGCCGGAGAGCCAGTAGTGCGAGTGCACCAGGTCGTAGTGGCCGGGGCGGTGCCCGGCCTCGGTGCGCAGCACGGCGTGGGTGAAGGCGCAGAGCTGGGCCGGGAGGTCCTCCTTGACCAGGCCCTCGAACGGGCCGGCCGTGACGTGCCGCACCAGGACCCCGGGGGCCAGCTCGACCGTCGGGGCGTCGTCCGAGCAGATCGCCCGGGTGAAGACCTCGACCTCGATGTTCAGCTCGGCGAGCCGCTTGGCCAGCTCGACGATGTAGACGTTCATGCCCCCGGCGTCGCCGGTGCCGGGCTGGTGCAGTGGCGAGGTGTGCACGCTGAGCATGGCGATCCGGCGGGGGCGGCGGCCCCGGCCCGAGACGAGCGCCTGGAGTCTGCCGCGGTTGGACGCGAGCGGCTGGGCACGGCGTACCGAACGGACGGGGTGCTGGATCACCTGCTGGAGCCTCCTCTGTGCTGCCGGTTCTGGCCGGTGCGGGCCTGCTTGCCTGTGGTTGCGAGGGCCTCCACCGGCCTCCGCCGCACTGTCGCTGCAGTGCGCCGACGGCCGCCCCGTCCGGTCCCTCGCCACCAACAGTCTGCCAACCACGTCGCCGTCGACCGGCATTCCCGTCCCGGGGCATGAGATGGCGCACGCCCGGCGCTCGGGAGGAGCGCGCAGGGGGCGCGGGAGGCCCGGGACGGTACGCGGGGCGGCCGGGAGCAGTGCGGCAGGCGGGTCCGGGCACCGGTAGGGAGCGGTACGGCAGGCGGGCCCGGCGCGGGCGGGGAGCGCCCGGGAGGGGCGGCGGGCGGCGCCCCGGCGGGGCGGGCCGCCGCGTACGCTTCCGGTCATGGCCGCCACCTTCGACCCCGCCGCTCCGCCTGCCCGCGGCCGTTCGAACCGCGCCGCCGACCGGCCGGTCGGCACCGTCACCCGGGGCACCACCAACACCAACCGGCTCCGCCGGATGGACCGCTGGATCGCCCACACACTGGGGTCCGCGCTGCGCTCGGCCGCACGGCCGCCGGTCGCCGTCGACCTCGGCTACGGGGCCGCACCGTGGACGGCCGTCGAGCTCGCCGGCCGGCTGCGCACGGTGCGGGCGGACGTGCGGGTGGTGGGGATCGAGATCGAACCGGAGCGGGTCGCCGCGGCCCTCCCGTACGCCGAGCCGCCGCTGCTCACCTTCCGCCGCGGCGGCTTCGAGGTCCCGCTCGACGGCGGGGCTCCGGCCCAGCTGATCCGGGCCGCCAACGTGCTGCGGCAGTACGACGAGGCGGCGGTCGGCGCGGTCTGGGATCGGCTCCGCGGACGGCTCGCGCCGGACGGACTGCTGGTCGAGGGCACCTGCGACGAGATCGGTCGGCGGCACGTCTGGGTCGCGATCGGCCCGGAGGGGCCGCGGACGGTGACCTTCGCGGCCCGGCTCGGCGGACTCGACCGGCCGTCCGACCTGGCGGAACGACTGCCGAAGGCCCTGATCCACCACAACGTGCCCGGCCGGCCAGTGCACGCCTTCCTCGCCGACTTCGACCGGGCCTGGGCGGCGGCGGCACCGTACGGGGCGTTCGGCGCCCGGCAGCGGTGGGTGGCGGCGTGCAGGGCGCTGGCGGGCAGCTGGCCGCTGGTGGACGCCCGGGGGCGGTGGCGGCAGGGCGAGGCCACCGTGCCGTGGACGGCGCTCGCCCCGTAGGCCGCCGGGCCCCGCGGAGTACGGGACCCGAGGAGCGCGGCCGGACCGGAGGCGCTGCAGGCCCGGAGAAGCGCGGGCCGGACCGCGCTCCGGGCCGGGCCGAACCCGACGTCGCGGGGTCCGAACCTGCACGTCGAGCGGGGCGCTGCCGCGATTCACTCGAACGAGTTATCGAATACCTCTGGCGTGTTGACGCCTCGTCACGCCACGATGGGGGCATCCGATCGGCGCCACCACAGCCGCTCGGACCACTCGCCGCACACTGCCCCCACCCCTGCTCACCCGCGCTCCCGCCTCCCGGCCCTCAGTCCAGTCCCAGCTCCCCGAGCGCACGTTCGAACGCCTCGTACGCCTCCGGCCCGAACAGCACGAACCGCACCTCGTCCAGCTCCAGGCCCGGCTCAGGCCCGGCCTCCGACCCCGGCCCCGCCGCCACGTCCGATCCCGCACCCCCGCCCCGCACCGCCCGCGCCACGGTACCGAGCCCGATCCTGGCCGCATCGTCCAGCGGCCACCCGTACACCCCGGCCGACACCGCGGGGAAGGCCACCGTCCTCGCGCCGAGCTCCGCCGCCACCCGGAGCGACTCGCGGTAGCAGGAGGCCAGCAGCTGCGCCCTCTTGTCGTACTCGCTCTCCAGATGGACCGGCCCCACGGTGTGCACCACCCACCGGGCCGGCAGCCGTCCGGCCGTCGTCGCCACCGCCCGACCGGTCGGCAGCCCCTTGCCGTAGTGCGAGGCCCTCAGCCTGCGGCACTCGGCGAGGATCTCCGGCCCGCCCCTGCGGTGGATCGCGCCGTCCACCCCGCCGCCACCCAGCAGCGAGGAGTTGGCGGCGTTCACCACCGCGTCCACCTGCTGTTCCGTGATGTCACCCTCGACCAGGGTGATCCGCGTCACCATGATCAGCCTCCTTGTCCGGCCCGTCCGCACGGGCCACACACGCCGTACGTACTTCATCCACTACGCCGCCACCGGCGTGGCAATAGCCACAACGGTGCCGGTCGGACAGAGAAATCCCCGGTGATCACGTTATGGTCGCGAGACGTTCCCCGATACGCGGTGCCAGGCGGGCACTGCGAACGGGCTCCGACCGTTACGCAGTCGGGGAAAGGGAGGACCATCCGATGCCCGCAACGGGAGACGGGCGGGCACCAGGTGCCGCGGACCTGCCGGGCGCCGAGGTCGGCGCCCTCGTCGACCATGCCCGGAGCCGGTCCGGGGCGGCCGAGCAGTCGACCGGACTGGTCGCCGCCGCGCCCCCGATACCCCATCCCCGCTCGGACGCCCACCCGCGGTCGGGCCGGACCGCCGCCCGCGGCCCCGCCGACCCCCACCGGGGGCCGGTCGCCCCGACGCTCCCCGGTACCGACCCGGCCGAGAGCGGCGGCGACGGACAGGCCCGGACCACCGCCGGCCCCTCCCCCGCCCCGCTGAAGCTGCTCGTCATCGAGGACGACGCCTCCGACGCCCAGCTGATCAAGGCGGCGGTGGCCGGCAGCGGCGCCTCGATCGAGATCCACTGGGCCCGCGGCCTGGAGCAGGCCACCGAACTGCTCGCCCCGACTCCCCCCGGGCAGCGGCGGCTGCGCCCGCGCGGCACCGACTTCAGCTGCGTGCTGCTCGACCTGGCCGCCCCCGCCGACCTGCCGCACCCCTCCGACGCCTCGGACGGGCTGGAGGGTCTGCACGAACTCCTCCGGCGTGCCCCGCACACCGCCGTCGTCGTGCTCACCGACGTCGCCGGGGCCGAACTGGGCGCCGCCGCCGTCGCCGCGGGCGCCCAGGACTTCCTGATCAAGAACGAGACGGACGGCCCGCTGCTGGCCCGCGCCCTGCGGTACGCCGTCGAGCGCAAGCGGGCCGACGAGTCCCAGCGCCGCCTGGTCGAGGCCGAGCTGCGCGGCCAGGAGAACGCCCGCCTGCAGCGCCATCTGCTGCCGACCCCGCTGCTCGACGGCGCCGGCCTCTCCTTCACCCGCCGCTACCGGCCCGGCCGGCGGCGCGCCCTGCTCGGCGGGGACTTCTACGACGCCGTCCGCACCGACGACGGCACCGTCCACGTGGTGATCGGCGACGTCTGCGGCCACGGCCCGGACGAGGCCGCCCTGGGCGTGGCGCTCCGGATAGCGTGGCGCACCCTGGTCTTCGCCGGCCTCACCGGCCAGGCCCTCCTGACCACCCTCCAGCACGTCCTGGAGCACGAGCGGCGCAGCGACGAGATCTTCGCCACCCTCTGCATGCTGGTCATCGGCCCGGCCGTGGTCGCAACCGGCGCCCCCGCGAGCGGCACCGGCGGCGATGCCGCCGACAGGGACGGCGCCGACCGGGCGGACGTCCGCGACGACGGCGTCGAGTACGCCCGGCTCCACCTCGCCGGCCACCCCGCCCCCCTGCTGCTCGGCAGCGGCCGGCGCCCGGTCGTGCTCCCCGCCGACCTGGCGGGCCCGGCGCTCGGGCTGCTCCCCTGCGACGACCCCGGGGCCGCCTGGCCCGCCCAGCGGATCGAACTGCGGCCCGGCTGGCGGCTGATGCTCTACACCGACGGCCTCGTCGAGGGCCGGGTCGGCGCCGGCTCCCGCCGCCTCGGCCAGGACGGCCTGGTCGAACTGATCGGCGACCACCAGGCCGCCGGCCTCACCCGCGGCCGGCTGGTGGACAGCGCCATCGCCGAGGTCGAGGAGCTGAACGGCGGCGCACTCACCGACGATGTCGCGGTGCTGCTGCTGGAGCGCAATCCCGTCCAGCTGATCCTGGGCTGAGCGCGGGACGCGCCGATGCGCCGGCCCTCGGGGGGCCGGCG